>NZ_JBQHQI010000004.1:0-154589 GCF_052067375.1 Collinsella sp. HCP3S3_E11
CCTGGCCTCGATGTCGTGCTTCACCCTCAAGTCGACTCGCATAAAAAGCCTCCCATTTCTCGTGTCCAAGAAATGGGAGGCAGTTCAGTGCGCAGCGGGGGTTCTTTCATGTCCGAGGACGCGCTGGGAAGTCACCCCATGCGGCCAGCGGACTACTATGCGGCCTTGGACTAGAACATGCCCAAGAAACCGTGCACAAACAGCGCGGCCAGAGCGGCACCGATAAACGGCGCGATGCCAGGAACGAGCAGGCCGTACTTCCAGTTGTTGTCAGCCTTGTTCTTGATCGGCAGCACCTGATAGGCCATGCGAGGACCAAGGTCGCGTGCCTGGTTCATGGCGAAGCCGGTAATGCCACCCATGCCCATGCCAACGGCCCAAACGATCAGGCCGACGCAGATAGCGAGCATCAGAACGTTCTCGCCGGCGCGGCTAGCGGCAGCAAGGATGGCGCTTATGAACACAAAGGTGCAGATAGCCTCACAGAAGAAGTTGCGGGCATAGTTCGTGCCCTCGGTGGTGGGGTTGGTCGAGAAGATGTTGCGCTGGGCAATGGGGTCGACGACGCCCTCGGAAGCCTTGAACTCATCGGTGTACATAAACCAAGCGATTACGGCGCCCACAAAGCCGCCGAGCATATCGGCAATCATGAAGGGGATGCAGCTGCTCCACGGCACCAGACCGACGATGCACTGGGCAAGCACCATAGCCGGGTTCATGCACACGGCGCCGCCAAAGACAAACAGGCAGACCGAGATGCCAAAAGACCAGGTGGTGATGGCAAACATGTGGCCGGAGCCCTGATACTTGGTGCCCTTAAGCACGGTATCGCAGTGTACGCCCACGCCAAAGATGATCATGAGGGCCGTTGCACCGAATTCGCAGAGGAGTTTGGTAAGCATAAAACCTTATCTTTCTTGTCGGTTACAAACGATTCGTTTAGGCCGCGCGCTAGTGCTGAGCGACGACAACGCCCAGGCCATCGGGAATGACGGCTACCTTGGCATCGGCACCCTTCATTTCAAAGGCGAGCTTGAGCGCCTCCTCGAGGGTGTTGACCGGCGTCATATGCATATCCTTGAGCATCTGGTGATCGCACAGGTCGGTGACCATGATCACAGGGTGATGCGCCAAGATGCGGGCAAAGATCTGGCTCGTCCACTGGTCGGGCAGGGTCTCGTCCTTAGGACGGTCGATGCAGGCGCGCTCAAACTCTGCCGGATCGTTGTCAGCGATGTTGTGATAGAAGCCCTCGCCACCGTGACCATCGGCGCAACCGGCGACATCGATGATCACGCCGCCCTCGGGAAGTGTGGCCTCGGCAGCGCACATGCCCTTCACGGCCTGATAGACGTTCTGATCGAGCGGATAGCCACCGTTGGTGGTGATGGCAATCTCGCACTCGACGGGCTCAACGCCGGCAAGGCTCTTCACGAACTCGCAGCCGGCCTCGTGCGCCTTGTGAATGTCGCCGGCAAAGGAGCCGATGACCTCGTGCTTGCCGTTGAGCACCACGTTGAGCACAAAGGCAAGGTGAGCCATCTCGGCAGCGGCAAACATGTCCTCGCTCACGTGGTTGTGGCACAGGTTGCCGGCGCGCGAATGGGAATCGTTCACAAACTGGCCGTTGTGGTTGTACATGATGGTCTTGTAGCTGGCGATGCCGGGCAGCACGGACTTGCGGCTGCCAGAAAAACCGGCAAAGAAGTGCGGCTCAATAAAGCCCTCGGCAAGCAGCAGATCGCAATCGGCGGCAATCTTGTTGATGATGCACTCGCCACCAGAAGGCAGGGTGCCAATCTTTTCCATCATGCTGTCGTCGGTCGCGACGTGCATGACAATTTCCTCGTTGGCAACGATCTCCTCGCCATACTTGTTGACGAGTTCCTCGTGCGTCGATGGACGATGCATACCCGTAGCAACCAGAATGCGAACGCGCGCCTCAGGCGCAGCGGAGTGGATGTGATGCAGCAGAATAGGCATCGTCACACGCGAGGGAACGGGGCGCGTATGGTCGGAGCTAATGATGACAATATCCTTCTTGCCAGCGCAAAGCTCCTCGAGCGAAGGCGATCCATAAGGGTTGGCAAGCGACTCCTCTACCAGCTCTTCCTGCGATTTTGCAGTCTTAAACTCGTTTTGGTGACCTTCCATCACACCCGCGAAGTTCTTATCCTCGAGCTCCAGATGCAATGTCTTGTGGTCAAACGGCAGTTCACATTCAAACAATGACGAGCGCCCTCTTCCTTTCAACTGACACACTAGATAAACCGTTGGAAGGATACGCCGCTCACCGAAAAACGCCACCGTCCACCGAGTCGTTAACACAACGTTCATATTTAACCCACAACAAAACGGCCGCGACCCCAAGAGGGACCGCGGCCTCCTGTCAAAGAAGCTATAGGCAGGGTGGCTTACGCAGCGCCGAGGCAAACATCAATCCTGTGGCATGCGCGTGTAAGCTATTTTGCATAAATAGGTCAATATACTGCATAGAATGACGCATTGGGTTTCGAACCGCAACATGGTAGCCCCCTCCGGAGCGTGCATTTTTGCGAGTATTCAGCATCGCAAGATAAGATTTTGGTGTCAAAAGTCTTTCAAAAGGTAGATCGTCCTCATGACTCGTCCCATCTGGATAACATGCGGCGAGAAACCAGCCATATATGAGCATCGCCAAGGCCCAATTGTCTTGCAAAATCATCAACAAAGGCAGCGAGGGCCGGCTATGGCCTTATGCATCGATCTTTGGCTGCTGAAAACTCCGTTTTTTGCACGTCGCCCCAGGCACCACCCTCACCCAGCGGCCTTCCGCCGAAGCTGGACATCGCAGGGCCCGCCATCAGTTTACTTTTAGGCACACTCCGCAGGACGCAAGAAGCCCTCGCCGCTCTCCACGCTATGCGCGAAGCGCGCCATTCTTCTCCTCAGCTTTAATTCCAGAGGACCAAGGACGAAGGGGCCCGACGGGCTTCCCTCTGAATGCATTCCGCAGCACGAAGCCCTTTCCAAACGCGCGAAGCGCGCCATTATTCCCCCAGCAGTAATCCGCCGAAGACCGGACATCGCAGGGCCCGCCATCAGTTTACTTTTAGGCACACTCCGCAGGACGCAAGAAGCCCTCGCCGCACTCCACGCTATGCGCGAAGCGCGCCATTCTTCTCCTCAGCTTTAATTCCAGAGGACCGAGGACGAAGGGGCCCGACGGGTTTCCCTCTGAATGCATTCCGCAGCACGAAGCCCCCTTATCCGCAGCTCCGAAGGAGCAGGATAAGGGGGCTTCAAGTGCGAGGACGCATTCAGAGGGAAACCCGTCGGGCCCCGGTGAGAGCCACAGGGCTATCGATTACCCCGTGTTCTGCAGACCTGCCGAGACGCCGGTCACAGTCGAAAGAATCAGGCTCATGTACTCGGCCTTCTTCTCCTCGGCCATCTCGTCCTGGTTCATACGCACCTCGCGGAGGGCGCGGACCTGGGCGATGGACAGGGCGTCGACGTAGGGGTTACGCACGCGAACGGCACAGCCGAGCACGCGACGACGCTGCAGCGGCCACTCGTCACCGACGATGGCAAGGACCCACTTACGGGTGAGCTGCATCTCGGTAAAGACCTTCTTGGACAGATCATCGCGGTCGCCCAGATGCAGATACATCTTGGCAATGCGCTGATCGGTCTTAGCAATCGACATCTCGATGTTATCGATAAAGGTGCGGAAGAACGGCCACTCCTGGTAGGCAGCCTTGAGCTGGTCAAGATCGCCCAGCTGCTCGCAGGCGCTGCCCAGGCCGTACCAAGCGGCCAGGTTAATGCGTGCCTGGCTCCAGCTGAAAATCCACGGAATGGTACGCAGGTCGTCGAGCGACTTGGCACCCAAGCCGCGCTTGGCGGGACGCGAGCCAATCGGCAGCAGACCGACCTCGGTCAGCGGCGTCACAGTCGAGAACCACGGTGCAAAGTCCTCGGTGTTCAGCAGGTCCAGATAGCGCTCGTGGCTTGCGGCGTTGAGTTTCTCGGCCATATCCCAGAACTTCTGCGTGGTCTCGGTGTTGGTCTTCTCGACGCTCGGGGCCGACTGCAAAAGCGTTGCGGCGGCAACGGACTCAACATGGCGCTGAGCCAGCGTGCGGTTGCCGTAACGGGCAAAGATGACCTCACCCTGCTCGGTGAGCTTAAAGAAGCAGTTGACTGAACCCTTGGGCTGCGCCAGTACGGCCTTGTTGGCCGGGCCGCCACCACGGCCCACGGCGCCGCCGCGACCGTGCATGAGCACCAGGTCGATATCGTTCTTCTCGGCCCACTTGGCGATGCGCTCCTGCGCGGAGTGCAGCGCAAGCATGGCCGTGGTAGGACCGGCATCCTTGGAGGAGTCGGAGTAACCCAGCATAACCTCCATGCGGCGGTTGGTCTGGGCAAGACGCTTCTGCACCACGGGCAGCGTAAGCATCTGGTCGAGCACGTCAACACAGCCCTCGAGGTCCTCGAGCTGCTCGAACAGCGGGATCACGTCGAGCTCGGGAACGTCCTCCTCGTGTGCGAAGGACAGGTGGGCCAGCTCAAAGACGTCGGCCACATGCTGGGCACTCTTGGTAAACGAGATGATGTAGCGGTGTGCCATCTTCTTGCCGTAGCGCTTTTGGATGGAGCCGATAGCGCGGAAGGTGTCGATGACCTCGCGCGTCATGGGCTGCAGGTCGCCATGGATACCGTTTTCGTGGATATCCTTAAGGGCGCGGGCATGCACCACGGAGTGCTGACGGAACTCCATCTCGACCATATGGAAGCCGAAGGACTCGACCTGCCAGATGATGGTCTGCACCGGGCCGTAGGCGGCACGGACGGCACCGCAGGCAGCCAGCGAACGCTGGACGACGCGCAGGTCATCTAGGAACTCGTCGGCGCTGTGATACATGGTGTCGGTGATACGGCGTACGGTGGCGTTCAGACGGTCGGCCATGACGAGCATGACGGCGCGATGCGGCTCGTGCTCGGAGATAAGCTCGGCGCGGGCCGTGTAATGCGCACTCATCTCGACCTGATGGTTCCACAGGTTGATGAGCTCGGCAGACGGCTTGCTGTAGGTGGCCTCGAGCGTGAGGTTGCGGCCGATGCGGCGGCACTTGTCCTCGAGCTTGAGCACCATGTGGGTGAAGTACTTGGCGGCGACCTCACGGCTCACCTTGGCGGTGACGTTGGGGTTACCGTCGCGGTCGGAACCGATCCAGCTGCCGGGATGGAAGAACGCCGGGCACAGCGGCGGCACGGTACCGGCCTTGTCACCCAGCACCCAGTCGTCAAAGCGACGATAGATGACGGGGATGACGTCGAACAGCGTGTTATCGAAGATGTCGATGATGGTATCGGCTTCCTCGACCGGCGTGGGCTTCTTGAGCGCGATGGGGCTCGTACGCACCAGGGCGTCGATCTCCTGCAGCATATGGCGCTCGTTCTCCACCAGGTCGGAGCCGCCCAGACGCGGACGCTCCTCCAGCAGGTTAGAGATACGGCGAATCTTGCCCTCGACGGCCTTGCGACGGGCCTCGGTGGGATGCGCGGTAAAGACGGGATGGAACTCAAGCTTGCCGAGCAGCTCGTTGGCGCCCTCGACACCCATCTCATCCACCAGCTGGTGATAGGCGACGGTGAGTTCGTTGGCGGGATCGACCTCGGTATCGGTCGATGCGCCGGCCTCACGCTCGCGCAGCTGCTTCACACGGTAGTTCTCCTCCGACAGGTTTGCCAGATGGAAGAAGCTCGTAAAGGCGCGGACGATAACCTGCTGCTTATCGAGCGGTAGGCTGTCGATCAAATCGACGACCTCGCGAAACGCCACAGCAGTGGGCTCGTCGGCGGTGGGCACGCCCTGCTCGTCGACGGCCTCGTCGGCGGCACGGCTACCGGGGTTGCCGGCATTGGCCACGATCTCGGCCGACAGAATCTTGTCGAACAGGTCCGCGATCTCGGGATCATACTCGCTAAGCACACGGCGCTCCAGGCGCAGGAACAGCGCAAGGTTGTCGCGCAGCTCCTCGGGAATCTCAATCTCGGCGAGACGCTCCCTGGACTCGGCATTCGAGCCGATTCGGTTAACGAGGCGGTTGACCACGGCAGCGACGCGCGCCGCGGCTTCGGGTACAGACTGGTTGCTTAGGTTCTCAGCCACGTTTCCTCCCATTCCTCCTTCTATGCACGTAACATGCGGTATTCATTATAGGCACTTGAGAAATACTTTCGACACTGATTGCGCTTTACCACACAAAAGTATTTTCTGCATTGCAAGGCTTTTTGCCCCAAATGGTCGTATTTCTCGGTGGGCGGCATATGCAAACGGGGACATTCCGCATAAATGCGAAACACCCCCGTAACAATCGTTCGCCGCGAGCGGGACGAGTTAGCGGACCCGCAGCTCAAAATGATGCCCTACAGGCGCTCTCGAACCGCCTCGACCACGTTGGCCAGATCGACCAGTACCTCGTCATGGCTCTGCATGTCGCGCACCTTGACCTTGCCGGCGGCAAGCTCGTCGCCGCCCAAGACCAAAATGAGCTTGGCGCCCACCTTGTCGGCCTGCTTAAACTGAGCCTTGAGCGAACGACCCTGATAGTCTGCCTCGGTCACGATGCCTGCGGCGCGAAGCTTCTGCGTAATGGCAAAAACGTTCTGACGCAGTTCCTTGCCGGCGTTGGCAACGTAGACACACGGAGCCTCATCGGCACCCAGGTCGCTGCCAAAGGCCTGCAGGGCCAGCAGGGCGCGCTCAAAACCGACGGCGAAGCCGACACCGGCCGTGGGCTTGCCGCCCTCGAGCTCGACCAGGCCGTCGTAGCGGCCGCCGCCACCGATGGAGCCGACGCCGGCGCCGGGGGCCTCGACCTCAAAGACGGTACGGGTGTAGTAGTCCAGGCCGCGCACCAGGGTGGGATCCTCGACATACTCGATGCCGGCGGCATCCAGATAGCGCTTGACCTGCTCGTAGTGCTCGCGGCACTCGTCGCACAGGTTGTCACCCATCAGCGGGGCCTCGGCCATGATCTCGCGGCAATGGTCGTTCTTGCAGTCGAAGGCGCGCAGCGGGTTGAGCTCGGCGCGCTCGCGGCACTCATCGCACATCTCGTCGGCGTGATCGAGAATGAACTGCTTGACCTGCTCGCGATAGGCCGGACGGCACTGGGCATCACCCATCGAGTTAATGAGCAGACGGAGCTTGGAAAGATCGAAGCCCAGACGCTTGTAGAACTCCATGAGCATAATGATGCACTCGGCGTCCGCAGCCGGATCGGGAGCACCGAGCCACTCGATGCCCACCTGATGGAACTGACGCAGGCGGCCCTTCTGGGGGCGCTCGCCGCGGAACATGGCCTCGGCATAGTAGGCCTTAAACGGCGTGGAGCCCTGGGGCACCAGGTTGTTCTCCACGACGGCGCGCACCACGCCGGCAGTGCCCTCGGGACGAAGCGCCAAGCGCTGTTTGGGCTTGAGCTTGGCATCGGTGCCCTCGGTAAAGACACGCTCCAGGTTGGCGCCGCTAAACACGCGGAACATCTCCTTGCGCACGACATCGGTCGACTGGCCGATGCCGTGGACAAACACGTCCACCTGCTCGATCGCGGGCGTCTCGATGGGCTTAAAGCCAAACGGCTCGAACACGCCGGCAGCGATCCGCTGCATCTTTTGCCAGGCGCGCATCTCGGCGCCGATTAGGTCGCGGGTTCCCTCCGCCTTCTGTGCCTGCATGGGCAAACACCTTTCTTTTAGTATCGCGTCATAGGTAGTGGTCATTATACGGCACAAAAACAAAACGCGGCGACGCGTCTGACCGAACGAGGGTATGGGGGCTCGTTCGGCCAGACGTGCCGCCGCTGCAGCCGATCCGCTTTCCTCCGCCCCCTTCGAATCACACGATCTGTTGGGGACAGAGGAAAACGGATCATTTTGTATGCCCGTGGCCGCCTTGGAAACCGAATGATGGTACGAGCATCCATTCGGCTTCCAAGGCGGCCACGGACAGAACACGGGGCGAGCAGAAAAGAGCGACGGACGTCTACTCCCCCGCCACGCTCGCACGCAGCTTAGCGGCGATGGGCTCGGATGCCAGCAGGAATACGAGCATGACCACAGAACACACCAGGCACACGATCCAGGTGCTCGCAAAGGAGCCCGTGGCATCGAACAGCACGCCCGAGACAATGGCACCCACGGTGCCGCCGACCATCTCGAGCGAGGTAATGGTGCCCGTGACCTTGCCCAGATCGGCCATGCCAAACTGCTTGGACGCGGCGATAGTGGGCGTGATGGTGCCCATGCACGTTCCGACACCAAAGCTCACGGCAGCCACGATGGGACCAAGATCGGTCGCGGGGAAGCACAGGGCGACGCAGGCGATAATGCACGCAACGGATCCCAACACGTTGCCAAAACGTAGGCCAAAGCGATCGTAAATGACGTCGAGCGAAATCTTGGCGATAACGACGGTGACCATATAGGCCGAAAGCACAGTGCCCGCCCACACGGGATCGTGACCGCCCGTGACGATCTTGGCGCCGTTGACGGTAACGCTCGTCATGTTGGTGACCTGGTTGGGCAAGATGGCACCGTTAACGAGGCCCATAAAGAGAAAGGCGACGACAAGCAGCCAAAACGCCGGGCTCTTCTTGATGCGAGACCAACCGACGTTAACCTCGGGAGCCGTGTGCTCGTCCTTGTCGCCAGCTGTCGAGACGGACGGATCGCCCGGGTTCTCGCCGAGCGGCTTAAGGCCTATCTCAGAAGGCTTGGTACGGAAGGAATAGGCCGTGATGGGCAGCGCCGCCACCATGCAGATAGCCGCGAGCACCAGGAAGGCGGAACGCCAGCCAACGCTCACGATAAGCGAGCTCACGGTGGGAGAAAGAACAGCGCCTCCAAAGCCCGAGCCCGAAAGTGCTATGGAGATCGCAAGACCTCGCTTGGCCGTAAACCAGTTGGCGGTCACAAGGCTAATGAGCAGGCGGGTCGAGGCGACGGCAAAGCAGCCCGAGACGGCAAAGAGCACGTAGACCTGCCACAACTCACCGACAAAGCTCATCCCGGCAAGAACGGCAGAGGTGGCGATAACGGTAAGGGAACCCAAGATGCGACCGCTCACTTTGTCGGCAACATGGCCAATGACAAGCGAGCCGACAACGCTCACCACGGTTGAGATGGCGTTGGAGATGTTGTACTGAGCAAGGGAAATGCCCAAGTCGCTCACGATAAGCGGCTGAAACAGGCTCATGCAGTTAACGAAAATCGTGTAACACGTGGCCATGATGACAAAGCCGGAAGCCACGACGAGCCAACCGGGGAAGAATTTATGCTGCTGGGACATGGATTACTCCTTGTGGTCGGCGATATAGCCCAGGGCGACCGCCGCATAAGCCGCGGCGCCGAGCGGCAACTCGGCATCGCTAAAGCGTGCCTTGGGATGGTGCTGGGCAAAGTGCTCGTCCGTATCGGTCACAGCCGCACCGAACGTAAAGTACGCGCTCGGTATCTCGCTCGAGATAAGCGCAAAGTCCTCGCTCGCCATGGCATGGAACAGCGGCAGGAAGGCGGCCTTGGGCAACGTCGCACCCACATAGCCAAGCGAAGCCTGGGTCATATCGTCATCGAGCACGAGCGGGGGAACATCCGAGAGCGTCTCAATAGTCGCCGGCGTACGATAGGTCGTGGCAACGCCTTTGACGACCTCCGCGATGCGGGTCTTGAGGTGCTCCATGAGCTCAACGTCAAAGCCGCGCAATGTTCCCTCGAGCACGCAGGTGTCGGGAATCACATTGGCCGCTTGGCCACCGGCAAACTTACCCACGGTGAGTGCGACCTCCTTGGCCGCCGGCACCTCGCGAGCGATAAGCTCCTGGAACGCCAGGTGCACATGCACGCCTGCCGTGATGGGGTCGATGCAGATCTCGGGGCTCGAACCGTGGCCGCCCTTGCCCTGCAGCGTGATGCGGAAACCGTACACGCCCGAAAGCGCCGGGCTGCCGTAGAGCACCAGGCCAAGCGGCGACTGGCTGTTGACATGCATGGCAAAAGCCGCCTGAGGACGCGGGTTCTCGAGCAAGCCGTCGGCGATGGCAGCACGTGCCCCCTCAAAGGTCTCCTCGCCCGGCTGGAACAACAGCTTGACAGTGGCATTGGCGTCGACAAGCGCGGCCTCGCGAGCCTTGAGCAGGCGCGCCGCACCAAGCAGCGCCGTCGCGTGCATATCATGACCGCAAGCATGCATGCAGCCATTGGTAGATGCAAAGGGCTCGCCGGATTCCTCGACAACGGGCAGGGCATCCATGTCGCCGCGCAGCATAACGACCGTACCGGCCTGTTCGTCCGTGCAGACGCCATTGCCCTGGGCCGCGGCGGCACCGGCACCAACAAGGCCCACAACGCAGGAACCATCGACGAGCGTGGAAAATGGGATGTCCATCTCGTTCAGGCGCGCTTGGATATACGCAGAGGTCTGTGGGAGGTCGTTACCGAGTTCGGGCATCCGATGCAAATCGTGACGCCATGCGGCAAGCTCATCGGCAAAAGCCTGAGCCTCTTTGACCAGACCGTCGCCAATGGCGGCTTGCGCCGCCGCTGAGGTCTGAAGCGCTGGTTGTGGTTGGAAATCGGACAGAGCTGGTGCCATAGATGCCCTCCAGTAAAGTTTTAGCAGCAAGCACTTTCATACTCTAAAGTGCAGGGCATAACTTTAAAGGCGACGCATAAAAAACGCCGCCCCAGAGGGACGGCGCAACAGATTGTTTACAAACGCGCTCGCGGCTTTTTACGCAACTCTCTGTTAGACCAGCATTGACGTAGCCGCTCCCTGCCGTTGCCAATAGTCCCAGAAGGGCTGGGGACGATCGATCATCTGGCGCCTCGTATGCTCGTAGAAGCCGCAGGCGCTCTGGCCGGAAAGCGTCTGAAGCCCGTCTGCGTCCGAGCGCCTTGCCTGCTCGAGCCAAAGGAACCAGGAGAGGTAGTGGTCCAGCCACTTGGTGGATACGCCGTGGAATGGGGCAAGGAAGATGCGCAGCCTCTGGTGCATCGCGTTGACCATGCCAAGCTCGCCGTCCTTCTGCAGGCGCGTGTCGGTGGCGGCATGCTCGGTGATGCCGAGGGCGGGAAGCACGCGCTTGTAGCCCTGATGGGCGTCGGTCGCCACCCAGGTGCCAGGACCGAGACCCTTGATGGCGCCTCTCAGGGCCTCATCCTTCGGCCTTCCCCTGTCGGCCACGCGGCAGAGCTCGTCTCCGGCATCATTGGCTCCGCAGATGGCGCAGACCTTGAGGTTGGAGATGCCGCGCGCATGGACGGCGCCGCCGTGCTTGTGGGGCTTCCTCGGCATCTTGGCAGCACTCCTTGCCCTGTTTCCCGTGAGGGACTCGTCGAGGTAGGCGCCGTCTACCTGCCAGGAGACCGAAGGTCCGGTCCTGAAGGCGAGAAGCGAGCGCTCCATAACCTCGCAGAGTCTCATGCGCATGAACCAGGAGGTCCTGAGGCACACATGGCACGTCTTCGCGCACTGCCTCAGGCTTGAGCCCGAAAGCGTTGCTTCCACGAAGAGCGCCCAGGTCATGGCATCGAGCTTCGAGGCGGCGAGCAGGCCCCTGCTCTTGGACGAGAATGTCCTCCCGCACCCCTTGCAGAGCCAGCGCTGGGAGCCGTCGGCATTGTGCCCTTTCCTGATGAAATTTGTAGAGACAGCATGAATAACAGCTGCGGTCCGCACAATTCCGAGCTTGATTGTAGGAGTATTCATAACGATAAGTGCTACTAAATAGTTCTCAAAACTAAGGGATAGCGATAGGCACAGATTAGGGCGGATAGATGAAATTGGGGAGAGGGAGCGGCACTGCTCTTATTGCAGCAATGTGCGCCATTGTTCTGGCATTGTTCCTGGTGCCTATACGTACCTTTGCGGGCGAGGAAAGCGCAGCGGAGACTGCGGCATCGGCAGATGCCACCGTCACGCCATCCGCAGACGATAGTGCAGGGACTGCCGGCAGCTCCACAAGCAGCACGTCTGCCAAAGCAGCCGCAGGCACTTCGTCTGTATCAGAAACGGCAGGTGCCAGCCCTTCTTCCTCTTCAGCATCTTCTGATACGTCGTCCTCTTCGAGCGCTTCCGCAGGCTCTGAGAACACCAGCTCCTCTGCTGCAGGGCAGAGCAGCTCTGACAGCGCTGCAACGACACTTGCTGCACAGATTCTGGCATCGCCCCTGACTGCGACAGGCGGCATCACAATCCAATACGACACAGCTACCGACATTCATTATGTAGCGGATTCCGAAAGCGCCAACGGCCGCATCATCCTCTACTGCATGAACAACTCGTCGCACTGGCCGCATACCACGCTGAGCATTCCGAACGTGCCCTCCTATGTCGAAGGCTATCTGACGCCGGAAAAATTCAAGCCCCAGGCAGACTACGATGCCTGCATGAACAAGCTCCTCGCTATACTCTACGCCGGCTATCCCTACAATGGCCTGAACATGTATCAGATTGTTGATAAGGCCACCGGCATCACCGAGGACCAGTTCAATGTAATACTTACGGTGCCTGATGTCCTGCGCACCGATTTCCCTAGCACCATCGGCAACGAAGTATTTTCCTATGATGACTACGCGAACAAGAACACCGACCACCTTAATAGGCTGAGCGAATTCATCCAGCAGGTCATCATGATGAGCCTCAGAAATACGACGAGCACTTCTGGCCTCACGGCAGCCCAGATCCAGTCGATGCCGTTCTATCAGGCGGCGCTGTGCCTTGCCTGGTCGGACTCGTACAACACCACGCCGCTCGGCATGTATGACGCGCTTCACTCGGGCGAGTACTACGTCACCGAGGCACAGGCCTACGAGGCCACCCAGTATGCCATCTGGGCGGCGCTCGGCGACTACGGCATCGAATACAACACGCTCAAGTCGGATAGCAGCGAGGTCACGCAGAAGGCGCTTGCCGTCAAGCTCCTCAACTACGCGACCGCCGACCAGGTTCTGCGCAGCGAACCCGATGAATCCAACGTGTCGATCACAGGCGATGCGGCCTTTGTCTACGATCCCAGTTCGGGTACGTGGAAGACAGGGGCTCTCAAGATCGCCGAAGGCACGAACTACAACGGCATGTACACGCTCACGCTGCCTGATGGCGTGACGGCCCAGACGGCAAATGGGTCAACAGTGACAAGCATCGCCGCAGGAATTTCGTTCTATCTGGTCTCCTCGACCAAGCCAACATCGACCGACATGAAGATTACGGCATCGAGCACGCTCACCTGGCTGCAGAAATACCGCCAGTACTCGCCCAATCCCGAAACCTATACTGCCTCTGACGGCAAGAATTTCCAGCACATGATCGGCGCTGTCATCAAACAGAAGCAGGTGAACGCCACGCTGGCGCTGAAACCCGCGAACGAGGGCAGCCTCACTGTCTCTAAGTCGGTGGTGGGGGAGACGAACTCCGCAACCGACTTCACCTTCACGGTCACGCTGGGCAACAAGAACATCAACGGGAAATACGGGGACATGACGTTCACGAATGGCGTGGCGACTGTCACCTTGAAGGCTGGCAAATCTGCAACGGCCGAGCATCTGCCTGCAGGGACGACCTATACGGTTACAGAAACCGAAAATGCAGACTACTCGCCTGACAAGACTGTCGATACGGGCGCGATTGTGAAGGACGCGACCGCTACGGCTGCCTTCACCAACACCCGCCTCTACAAGCTTACGGTGAGCAAGACTGTCTCGGGCCAGGCGGCAGATGCTTCGCAGACCTTTGCCTTCACGGTCACGCTGAAGGGTGCGGACGGAAAGCCGCTCTCCGGCACGTATGCCTATACCGGTGGCTCGGTGTCAGGCTCTTCTGCCACAGCTCCTGCAAATGGCACGATCACGTTCGACGCCAACGGCGAGGGGCCGGTCAGCCTGAGCAGCGGACAGCAGATCACGATCGGGGGCATCCCCTCCGGCAGCAGCTATACGGTGCAAGAGGTCACGAGCAATGAGGACAATGCCCTGGAGTACGACGTTACGTATAACGGAACGCAGACTGTGCCTTCAGGCACGCTTTCGGCCGATGCGACCGTCGCGGTCGTCAATGCTGTGCAGGAAGGCGCGCTTTCAGTGACCAAGCACGTGACGGGTGAGGTTAACTCCACGAGGAATTTCAACTTCACGGTGACGCTCGGCGGATCGGGTGCAAACCTCACGGGCACATACGGCGGCATGGAATTCTCCAACGGAGTGGCAACCTTTACGCTTGCTGACGGCCAGACCAAGACTGTCGAGCATTTGCCGGCAGGTGCTACCTATACCGTGACCGAGGAGCCAAACGATAATTACACCACCACGTCCGAGAATGCGGAAGGCACGATTGCAAAGGGCGTGACGTCTCAGGCAAGCTTCACCAACACGCGCAGCATGTCTTCGCTTCCTCTTACCGGATCTGATGGAGTGGGACCGACCTACCTTGCAGGCATTGCCGTGCTTGCTGGCGCGGCAGTCTGGATGCACATCCGCCGCAATGCTTCTGCGAAGGGCGGTGATGGCCGTGACTAGGAAGAACCGCTTCTCTGCTATCAAGCACAGCCTCATCCTCGCTGCCATCACAGCGTTCGCGCTCCTTCTCGCTGTGCCTGCTCCTGCATATGCATCGGGCACGGGAAATCTGACCGTCAATGCCACCGATGGCTCATCGACTGAATTTGTCGCCTACCAGATCTTCGCTGCCGATGTGGCAGATGGCTCGAATGGCACGAAGACTGTCGCGAACATCGCGTGGGCAACCGACATAGCCGCCTCGGTTGTCCCCAAGGCAATCAAGAGCGTCAATCCGTCGGTAAGTGCTGAAAGCGTCGCAGATGCAGACGGTGCTGCTCAATGGATCAGAAACAATGTCCAGAGCGGCTCAGCTGCTGCCCAGGGCTCTGTTCCTTACGCAATCGCTTCTGCTCTCATGCAGACGGCAGCTGATGGGGAGACCCTTGAAGCAGGCGTGCCCAAGCCTCTGAGCGCAGGTTACTGGATTATCGTGAGCAGGGATTCGAGCGTCGGCCAGGACCAGTCCGGCACTTCTGCCATCCTTGTGGTGGTCGGCGGTTCCGATGTGACAGTTGCTGCCAAGTCCGGCGTGCCGACGGTGGAAAAGCAGGTGCTCGAGGATTCGAACGATGCCTGGCAGAAGCAGGCGGATGCCACAGCAGGAGACGACCTTTACTGGCGTCTCGATGCGACGGTGCCTTCCATTCTCTCGAGCTACACCTCCTACAAGATCGTCTTCGATGACACGCTTGGTGTCGGTCTTGCCGAGCCTTCCGATATCCATGTCTACCTTGCTCCTGCAGCCGCAGACGTATGGGAGACAGGTACTGAGATCTCTTCAGACTGGACAGAGCTCGGCGATGAGGAATATACACACATCTATACGCCTGCAGCAGATGGCGGAAGCTTCAAGGTCGCGCTCGATCTGGTGGAGGCTGTCAAGGCCCATGCAATCGACGCCTCCCAAGGAGTGCGGGTTGTCGTTGTCTACGATGCGTCCCTGAGCGCATCTCTCGGGACCGGCATGGGGAACGGCAATGTGAATACCGTTACGCTCATCTATCCAAAGTCGACCTATTCGACCGAGACGACCACTACACAGGAATCCAAGGCGGTTGCCTATAGCTGGAATCTCATCCTCACGAAGCGCGACGCAGATGACGGCACGCCGCTGTCCGGAGCGGTGCTGAGGATCAGAGACGACAAGGGACGCTATCTGACCACGGATGGCACCTGGTCTTCCAATGAGGCGACTATCACGACCGGAAGCGACGGCACTATCTCCGTCCGAGGTGTCGACGCGGGCACCTTCACGGTGGAGGAAGTTTCGGCACCGGCCGGATACCGCGCATTTGCGGGGACACGGACCATCACGCTTGCGGTTCCTTACGAGCCGAACCAGATCGTGTCTGGCCCTGCTACGGGGAACTCAGCTGCAGCCGAACTCTCTGCAGAGTCTCCGCTCAAAGCGTCTGGCTTCGATAGCGCGATCGGCATAGCTACGGTATCGGTGCCCAATGCACATGAAGAGACTTCCATTCTCGAGAAGCTTGGCCTTCCCGACATGAGCGATCTGAACCCTTCTGGCCTTGCTCTGGGGCTTGTGGTTCTAGGAGCAGCCATTCTGATAGCGGCAGGAGTTCTCAGAAGAAGAGGGGGAGACAGGCATTAGGTACGGACGCTGGATGCAGAAAGCATCCTGCGATTGCAGACAGACTTAGATCCACGTATGAAATAAATGGAGGACACTATGAAGCAGCACACAAGCATTGCCGCCAAGGCCATAGCAGCAGGCCTGAGCTTTGCGTTGACGATGGGGAGCGTGGCAGCACCGGTCACGATCGCACTGGCAGATGACACAGGCACTTCTGCGAGCAGCACCACGACGACTGCGGCTAGCAAGACGGGCTCTGTGACTATCGAGAAGAATGCTAACAACACCTCCGATGCCACGACGACGATCGGCTATCAGATCTTTACAGCCGATGTCGTGGACAACGGAATCGGAACACCGAAGACCGCCTCGAATATCGCCTGGGCGAGCGACGAGGTTGCGACGGTGGTCAATGCCCAGATCACGGCATTCGCCGAGGAATCTGGCAGCACCTATAAGGGAACGACCGCCCAGGAAGCCGCAGACTACCTGGCGACGCATCTTCCTGCGGAAGGAAGCTCCGGTACGGACACGATCATCGAGAGCGGGAAGCTCTATTCCAATATCGCTAACGCCCTGCGTGCTGACGAGAATCTGACCCCGACGACGCTCACGATCGGTGAGCCGCAAGACCTCTCCGAAGGCTACTGGCTCTTCCTCACTGATAGCGATTCGACCAACAACGGCACCAACCAGGTGGGTACCGCTCCCATCTATGCGGTGGTAGGTGGCAGCGCCCTCACCATTTCGCCCAAGACCGACCTTCCCACGGTAACCAAGCAAGTGAAGAACGATAAAACAGGCGCCGATTGGGGCAACGTCGCCGATTCCCAGGTAGGCCAGAATCTGCAGTACCGTCTGACCGGCACGGTCGCTGACGCACTGCCCAGCTACAGAACCTACTACTACAAGTTCACCGATACCCTCTCTGCTGGCCTGACCGCCGACAAATCGTCTGTTGCGGTCACGGTGAAAACGGACAACACAGAGTATACGGTTGCGCCGACTTCGTACACGACGTCGCTTACGACCAACACCGACGGCACGAGCACGCTCGGGGTGGAGTTCACCGACCTCAAGAGCCTGACAGACGCCTCCGGTACAAAGATTCCGGTGAATGCGGGCACCCATGTGTATGTGACCTATAACGCAAAGCTCAACTCCTCCGCAGTGATGGCAAGTGACTCCAACGACAACTCCGTCAAGCTCACCTACTCCAATAACCCCGGCACCGACAGCACGGGCGATACCGCGCCGGCGAGCGTGCGCGACTACACCTACAAGCTCAATCTGGTGAAGGTCGACAGCTCGCAGCAGAGCACGAAGCTTTCCGGCGCGAAGTTCACCATCCAGGCGACAAAGCCCGATGAGGGCGCCGGTACGAAGTACGTGCAGGCAGACGGTACCCTGGGCACCGACGCTCACGAATTCACGACGGGTGACGACGGCTCCATTTCCGTGTCTGGCCTCGATGTGGGCACCTACACGGTGGTCGAAACCCAGGCTCCGAAGGGCTACAACACGGTAGCGAGCTTCGATTTCTCGATCATGGCCACCTACGACGCTGCCGGTGTGCTTACCAAGGTGGGTGCGAGTACCACGAACGCCACCGCTGCCGACGCCTCGGTGGGCAGCGATGACGCTGTCACCGTCACTGTCAAGGACAAGGCGGGCATGAGCCTGCCTCTTACCGGCCAGGCGGGCGTGACGCTTACCTGGGTTGCCGGCGGTGTCGTCCTTGCCTTCGGTATCACGCATCTTGTGCGTTCCCGCAAGCGTGACGAGAACAGCGCTGAGTAGCATCTGTCCTGCACGTCATTCATGCTCTGGCAGGCCCCGCTTGTGCGGGGCCTGTTCTTTGAGAAGGTGAGATCGTTTGGGAAAAGATCGGGGTAAAAGCGCCAGACGCAGGCTGCCGCGCTGGGCAGACCGGCTCATCACGGCTCTGGTGATCCTTTTCGGTGTCGGCCTTCTTGTGTGGCCGTGGGTGGTCGATTGCTTCGAAAGCCAGGGTGTCGGCGCTACGATCTCGAAGGTCACAGCTGAGGTCGATGCGCTTCCTGCTGACCAGAAGCAGTGGTATCTCCAGCAGGCACAGAGCTACAATGCCGTGCTTGCCGGAGATGAGCCCTCGATACTCGAAGAGGATATCGTTTCCTATGGTCAGCAGCTCACCTATGAGAACGACCCTATGATGAGCTGGATCGAGATTCCTTCCATCAATGTCAGCATGCCGATCTATCACGGCACCTCCGATGCGGTCCTGATGGCAGGTGTGGGACATCTCGAAGGCTCGAGCCTGCCTGTCGGAGGCACATCGACGCATACGGTCCTGACGGCGCACTCCGGCATGCGGAACCTCAGGATGTTCGACGATATCCATGAGCTCGAGGAAGGCGATATCGTCCTGCTGCATACGATGGGAGATGTCTTGGCCTACCGGGTCACCTCTTCGGAGGTGGTCTGGCCTGACGAGACGGAATCTCTTGCCATCCAGCCAGGTCAGGATCTCCTGACGCTTGTCACCTGCACGCCGTACGGCGTGAACGACCATCGGCTTCTGGTCCACTGCGTGAGGACCGACTATTCGCAGGAGGAAGCACAGGAAGCATCAATGCTTCAGAACAGGCACTGGGGTGCCCGTGAATGGGCTGTCCTTATCGTGGTCGTTGCCGCCGCTGCCCTTGTCCTCGATATCGTTATCTACCGTCTCCGCAGGAAGGCAAAGCTCAAGAAGAAAGCACGGGATCAGGGACCATCCGGCAGTGATGAGCCAGACACCCTTTTGCCCGGACAGAAGAAGAGATAGGAAGCGAAGGCCCGCCATCTGTGCGGGTCTTCTTTGCTGCCGGAGGCCTTTCTGCGAACCTGTGCCGGAGCGTCTTATACCGTTCACGGAATCGGGAGGATATCTTTCCGGGCTTGCCAGAGCACGGGCCAGGAACCTTGCTATGACTCCTTCAATCTGCAAAGGTGCAGCTTGCAGCTGCAATGGGTGCTGAGTGTCCGTGACGAGCACGTCGCTGAATGTCTATGGATGCGTATACATCTTTCCGGCATGGACAGCAGTCTCTCTGTTAGACCAGCATTGACGTAGCCGCTCCCTGCCGTTGCCAATAGTCCCAGAAGGGCTGGGGACGATCGATCATCTGGCGCCTCGTATGCTCGTAGAAGCCGCAGGCGCTCTGGCCGGAAAGCGTCTGAAGCCCGTCTGCGTCCGAGCGCCTTGCCTGCTCGAGCCAAAGGAACCAGGAGAGGTAGTGGTCCAGCCACTTGGTGGATACGCCGTGGAATGGGGCAAGGAAGATGCGCAGCCTCTGGTGCATCGCGTTGACCATGCCAAGCTCGCCGTCCTTCTGCAGGCGCGTGTCGGTGGCGGCATGCTCGGTGATGCCGAGGGCGGGAAGCACGCGCTTGTAGCCCTGATGGGCGTCGGTCGCCACCCAGGTGCCAGGACCGAGACCCTTGATGGCGCCTCTCAGGGCCTCATCCTTCGGCCTTCCCCTGTCGGCCACGCGGCAGAGCTCGTCTCCGGCATCATTGGCTCCGCAGATGACGCAGACCTTGAGGTAGGAGATGCCGCGCGCATGGACGGCGCCGCCGTGCTTGTGGGGCTTCCTCGGCATCTTGGCAGCACTCCTTGCCCTGTTTCCCGTGAGGGACTCGTCGAGGTAGGCGCCGTCTACCTGCCAGGAGACCGAAGGTCCGGTCCTGAAGGCGAGAAGCGAGCGCTCCATAACCTCGCAGAGTCTCATGCGCATGAACCAGGAGGTCCTGAGGCACACATGGCACGTCTTCGCGCACTGCCTCAGGCTTGAGCCCGAAAGCTTTGCTTCCACGAAGAGCGCCCAGGTCGTGGCATCGAGCTTCGAGGCGGCGAGCAGGCCCCTGCTCTTGGACGAGAATGTCCTCCCGCACCCCTTGCAGAGCCAGCGCTGGGAGCCGTCGGCATTGTGCCCTTTCCTGATGAAGGAGGAAGAGCCGCACCGGGGGCATGATCTGGGCGTCGCGCCATCCGCCTGCTTGCCAAGCTCGCGCGCGACCGCCGCCTTCGTGGCACAGATGAGATCACGCTTCTCCCCGAGGGAGAGCCCCTCCATCTCATGGAGTATGATGTCCAGCATCCCGTCCCCGTCTCTTCGATGTTGATGTTTGGCGACATTCATCTTAGGGCGGGGACGGGACATTATTACGTCAACGCTGGTCTAACGGAGAGTTACGCAAAAAGTCAAAGTGCGTCTCGCTCAAGATAATCGACAGGAAGATGAGCGCAAAGCCGGCAAGCAAACGCGAGGTGAGCACCTCCCCCATCAGCAGCACCGAGAACAGCACGCCCGATGGCGACTCCATCGAAAGCAGTAGTGAGCCCGTCGAGGCCGGGACATGCGCCAAGCCCACGTTTTGGATGAGCAAACCCACGCATGTGCAGCCCACCGAGAGAAATGCCATCACGCCAATAAAGCTCGGCGTCCACACGGATAAAGGCGCCTGGGTCTCGAACGGCAGCGAAGAGATCAGGCACAGCACACCGTTGCCCGCAAACATCCAAAACGTGATGACGTTGATGTCCATCTTGCGACCGTACTTAGCGGCCACTGCCATCTGGATGGCAAAGAAGACCGCGCCGCCCAGCGTAATAACATCGCCGGCATTGAACTCGACGCTATCAAGCGCCACCAAGCCAATGCCCGCCAGACACAGCAACGCGGCGCCCAAGTTGTAACGGGTAAGTTTTTCGCCGCTTAGGACATAGCTCGCAAACGGAACCAAGATACAGTACGTGCCCGTCAAAAACGCGCTTTTGCCTGCCGTGGTCTGCGCCAGGCCAATCGTCTGCAAACCGTAGGCACCCCACATGAGCACGCCCATGCCAAGTCCAACAATCAGATTTCGAGCGTTGAAATGGGCAACAATGCGCTTGTGGAAGACGGCAAGCATGACCAGCGACGCCGGAAGAAAGCGAATGTAGAGCAGCTCGAACACCGGAATGGTATCGAGCGCGTCCTTCATGGTGGTAAAGGAATAGCCCCAGATGACCGCTATCGAAAGCAGCAAGACCTTCCAGAACAGCGGCGAGCGCGCACCGGCACCGCGAGAGGCACCGCCGGCACCCAGGTCTTCGCGGGCTACAGGGCTATCGGGCATATTTTCGATTTCAATAACGGCATGATGGGCCATAGGGCATCCTCGCGCTCGGTCTGGGCGTGGTGTCCGCACGCGCGCGACCGCATGCCGCCTCATGGTCAAATAAAAACGGGACGCGCCGGACCCCCGGCACGCCCCGCAACTGTAGCAACAATCAAGCAGCCCACGCAATTCAGCCCACTAAAGTATCGAACAGAAAAGCCTCGATGCTCCGGCAATGTCAGTGTTCACATTGTTGCGCTAGATTAGTTTTGTACTCTCCAGCTTTTCGATAATCCAGTCGTTAGCTTTGATGACCGGACGACGGAAGACCACACCCAGGGCCAGCGACGGAATCAGATAGCTCACCAGAATACCCAGCTCAACCCAGTACTCCATATGGTAGCCGCCAGCCATGGCGGCATGCATGGCATTGATGCCATGGGTAAACGGCAGGAACGGATAGATCGCCTGGAACACGGGGCCGGTCATCTCGATGGGGAATGTGCCGCCCGAACCACCGACCTGCATGACCAACAGCACGACAGCGAGCGCCTTGCCGATATCGCCAAACGAAACCGTAAGCGTGTAGACGATATTGGAGAACACGAGACTCGCGACCCAGCCCGCTAGCACAAACTGCAGTGGGTTGTCGCACTGAATGCCAAAGAACAAGATATCGCCGGCGCACACGAGCGTCGCCTGCAGCAAGGCCAAGCCGCCAAAGAACAAGTAGCGGCCCAAATAGATCTCGTGCAGGCGTACGGGGATGAGCTCGTTGATAAGCTCATCGTCGACCGAGACCTTCATCATGGCCGCCAGTACGATCGAGCCAACCCACAGCGACAGAATCGTATAGAACGGCGCCATGGCCGAACCGTAGTTGCGAATCGGGTAGACCGGCTTGCGGTCGAGCGCAACGGGGCCGGAAAGCGACGCGGCGAGGCCCTCGGGGTCGTTGCCGATCATCGTCTTGATCGTGGCTAGATCATCAGACATAAGGGCACCGTCGAGCTCGTCCTTAAACGCGCCGATCTTGTCCGACGCCTCGCCCAGCTGATCGGAAACCTTGTTGACCAGCTTTGCAGCCTTGGAGAGGCCCTTTGCCAGCGAACCGGATGCGTCGGTCAGGCCGTCTACGGCGCTATTCAGATCGCTCGAAATACCATTCAGTGAATCCAGAACCCCCGAGACGGTCTTCTTGAGCTCCTTGGCCTTAACCGAGAACGTGGAATCGTAATCGGATTTGGCGCCCGCGATGCCGGCCTTGGCATCGGCGATGGCCTGATCGACCTCGGCACGCGTGCTGTTGACCTCTGCCATGCTGTCAGAAAGGGACTTAGCAGTTGCCGTCAGGTCCTTGGCGTTGTTGCGATACTCCACCGCGATCCTGCCCAGCGATGTTGCTACAGACTTAAGGCTCTCCTGGAGCTTTTCGTCACTGACCTGCTCGGCAAAGCCGCGGAGCTGGTCGGCCGTGGCGTCGATATCGTCGGCACGTGTATTGAGCGCCGCCGCGGCATCGTTGAGCTGGGACACCGTAAGGTCCACATGCTGGTTTGCGGTGTCGAACGCCTTCGCGAGCTCGGCAGACACATTGTCGAACGAGCCCGCGCTTCCGTCAATCGCCGCGTCAACGGCATCGTTGGCGGCCTTGAGCGCTTCCTTGGAATCATTGATGCCACTCTTGGCGTGCTCCATCAACTGCTTGGTCGACTCATCGACGGTACCCGTCTGCTGGAGCATACCGCTCGCCGACGTCAGCGAATCGGACGTGGAGCTCAAAATGCCCGCAAGCGACGTTGCGCTGGCCTGAACGCCCTGCAGGTCCTGGACCGAATCGCCGAGCGTCGAGGACAGGTTGGCGATAAAGTTGCTGACCTGGTCGGTGCTCATGTAATCGAGCAGGCTGGACACCGTCTTAAGGCCGATGGACGTGATGGTCTTGGTAAAGGTCTCGTTGACCTGGCTCTGGACGGCGCTCGAACCCTTCTCGGTCACGATCTGCGCGATGGCGTTGGCCTTCTGGTTCTCGTAAAACTCGATATCGGCGTGCTTCACCTCAGTCGAGAAAAGCGTCATCATGTCGGCGCTAAACGTTTTAGGGATAACGACGGCAGCGTAGTACGCGCCCGACTTAACGCCCTCGATCGCCTTATCGCGGTCGTTGAGGACAACCCAGTCGAAGTTCTCGTTGCCGCGCAGGGTGGCGGTTACGTTTTCGCCCACGTTGACCTCGACGGGAATCAGATCGCTCTCGTAGCCCTCGTCGGTGTTGACCACGGCAATCTTAAGATTGCCGGTGTTGCCGTACGGATCCCAGCTGCCGGCGATGTTAAACCACGCGTACAGACACGGCACGATAATGAGGCCCATCACGACAATCAAGCCAATCACGGAGCGAGACACGTTTTGGACATCACGCTTAAACAGATGCAGGATGTTCTTCATTTATGCCTCACCTCCTTTGGAGTGCTTGCCAAGCGCGGTGGTATCTCCATCATTTGTGGCTGTGCTGTCGCTGCCCTGAGATTTATGGTGCGAGCCTATATGCGGCAAGCGGCCCGTGGACTGATCGCCGCCCTTGGCACCACGCTCGCTGGCGTTGAGGCCAAACATGTGGCGGGCGGCAGGAATGGCGGCCGTGTGTTCGCGCATCTCGCGACGCAAGTCCTCATCCGAAAGCGCCGAGATGCGCATCTGGGTATTGAGGCTCGCGCGGATATATTCGATATTGATAAGCCAGCCGCAGATGGCAATAACCGAGATGATCCAAATGACAAGCAGGATGATCTTGCCGTTATTGTCGATATCGAGAACCGTCGACAGGACAAAGAGCAGGACCTGAACGCCCACCACGGCGGCAAAACCGCCCTTGATGTAGTACGGGTAGCGATGTTCAAAGGCGACCGCATGATCGAGCAGTTCGCGACGGTACGAATCAGAATCGAGCATGACACGCATGGCCGTGCGCAGCGAGTAGCGCTGGCGCGGCAGGTCGTTGGACTCGCAAATCATCATACCGGTCGTGGAAAGCTGTTTATCAAAGAGCAGGTTAAGGTTGAGCAGCAGCGGACGCAGCTGCAGGCCGATAAAGAGCGCCACGATCAAGAACACGCCCAGAATGCACAGGTTAAACAGGTAGTTGAACGAATACATGCCGCCGACCGTCTCGCGCAGCAGATTGATGCCGTAGGTAAAGGGCAGCAGCGGATGCAGCCACTGGAAGAAGCCGGGCATCATCTCGATGGGGTACATGCCCGAAGAGCCCGGAATCTGCACGATAACCAGAATGACGCCGATCGCCTTGCCGATATGCTTAAACGTGGTGGACAGCGCATAGATGATATTGACGTAGGTGAACGAAATGGCGATGCCGCCCAGCACGAACAGCAGCGGGCTGACGCACTGCACGCCAATCACCAGATCGCCTACCGTAACGATAATGGCCTGCAACGCGCCCAGGATCACCAGTAGCAACCAGCGGCCAAAGTAGCCCTGACGCGCGGTAAAGCTGCCGATGCCTTCGCGGTCGACCTCGAGCTTGTAGATAGCGATAAGCACGTAGCCGCCCACCCAAAGCGCCAGATTGGTATAGAAGGGAGCGATGCCCGAGCCAAAGCTCTTGACCGGGAAAATTGACTTGGAAGTCAGCTCTACGGGAGATGCCATAAAGTCTGCCACGTCATTGACGTCGACACCCATCAGTTCAGCCAGCTCGCCCATGGACTCGGAGGTCTGCAGCGCCGCAATGTCGTTGGCGGCGGTTGCGAGCTTGTCCTGGACCTTGGCAAGCGAGGCATCGGTCTGGGACAGCGTGGTCTTGGCCTGACCGAGCGTAGCGTTGAGTTGCGAAAGTGTACCGCGCGCACTTGCAATAGCAGGCGTGAGGCCAGACACGATTCCCGTCAGATCACCCGAGACGGCGGCAAATGAATCAAGCGCGCTCGAGGCCTTCGGCAGCGCGTTTTGACCCAGGTCCGTCTGGGCCTGGCCAAGGTTAGTCGCACCGGTCTGGATTGCGTTATTGATAGCGTCGCTGGCACCCGAGACAGCCGCGGCGTCATTCGCCATGGCGCTCGACTGCGCAGACAGACTATCCTTGATGCTCTGAAGCTTTTCATTCTGCTCGCGGAGCAAATCGATGGTCGATACAATGCGCGCGTCAATTTCCTCGGAACCTGTCGACGTGTCATTAACGAGAATTTCCAAGTGCTCGATAACGGCCTTATTGTGGTCGATCGTCGCCTGGAGAGACTCAAGCGAGTTGTCGATACGGGTGGTCGTAGATGTGACCGTGCCCGTCAGCTTGCCAATCGCAGCGTTCGCGGAGGCTGACGTCTTGGTGAGCGCAAGGCTGCCTTCCGAGAGCGCCTTGGAGAGCGAGGTGATGGAATTACCCGCCGTGGCGCGAGCCTCGCCCAGCAGGTCGTTGCCCTGGGAGATCGCCTGCGTCAGCGACGGCGCCTGACCCTGTAGACCGGCAAGTGCTGCATCTGCCGAGGCAATGGAACCACTCGTCTTATCGATGGCGGCATTCATGTCGCCAATCGAACCACGCACCTCGCCCAAGGTATCGGATGCCTCGGACACCGAACTTGCCAGCGAATCCTGGGTCTGGGTTGCCTTGTCCTTTAAATCGACTCCGGCATCCTTGGCGATACCGGCAACGGTCTCGCCCGCCGTGGAGACAAATTCCGAGTTGATCTGCTCCTCGATGGTGCTTGCACCGGTGTCGGTAACCTTCGGCGCAATAGCGCTCTTCTTCTCATTGACGTAGTACGTAAGCTTGGGCTGATGGTAGTTGCCGTCGAGCATCGAAACCAGGTTATCCGAGAAGTTCTTGGGGATTACGATGGCCGCATAGTACTCACCGCTCTCGACGCCCTCTTTGGCATCGGCCGCCGAATCGACGAAGGTCCAGCCCAGCCGATCGTTCTCCTTGAGCTGATCGACGACCTTATCGCCCGCGTTGAGCTCGCCCACCAAGTCGTTTTGGGTGCCCTGATCGTTGTTGGCGATGGCAATCTTGATACCCTGGGTGTTTCCGTACGGATCCCAGTTGGCAACGATGTTGTACCAGGCATACAGCGAGGGAATAACGCACACGCCGAGGGTAACCACCAGGGCGACGGGGTTCACGATCAATCGCTTGATGTCGCGTTTAAAGATTGCAAAGGAAACCTTTGCATCGGATAGTTTGCTGCCGAGACTCACGCTTGGACCATCCATCCTGTCGTTGAATCGAATCGTACTATCGATAACCATTGTACGAAGGCGTTTTAACGTCTCGATGCACAATGGTATTGAGTTTTGCGGGTAGCAATATACTACGAAGATGAGTTAACGTACAGTTGTACAGTATCTTAAATTTCAGCAGGTCACAAAACCACAACCCGCACAAATTAGCAACCCAACTAGTCGTTGGGGACGTTCTTTAGTCATTGGGGACGTTCTTAAACGACCAGTCAAACAAGAACGTCCCCAACGACTAGTTTGGACCACGGTAACGTCGATGTTTTGGCAATGCCAGCGAGCGGGCACCAGAGCGAACAAATTGGCATGAAAAGAGGACGGCATAGACCTTCTGGTCATGCCGTCCTCTTTGAATGACAAGTTGTCGCTCTGGTGCCCGCGCAGCGTCGACCGGTCCGCCGTTCGTTAGAACGGCGGAACCAATTACATAAGCTCGCAGACAGCCGCTGCGAAGGCAACGGGGTCCTCGGGCAAAATACCCTCCACGAGCAGGGCCTGGTCATAGAGCAGGCCGGAGTACTGCTTGATCTTGTCGGCGTCGCCCGCCTTCTGAGCGGCGACGAGCTTGGCAAAGACCGGGTGTTTGGCGTTGAGCTCGAGCACGCGTTGGCTCTTGGGCATACCGTCGGGCGCACCCTCGGGACCCTTCTGAAGCACCTTCTCCATCTCGAGCGAAAGCGGACCCTCGGTGGTGATGCACGCGGGAGCATCGGTCAGGCGCGCAGAGACGGCGACCTTCTCGACCTTGTCACCGAGTGCCTCCTTCATGGCGCTAAAGAGGTCCTCGTTCTCCTTAGTGGCGTCCTCGGCCTCCTTCTTCTCGTCCTCGGTCGCCAGGTCAAGATCGCCGGTAGCGACATTCTTGAGCTCCAGGTGACGATCTTCGACCTCGGGCTCGGCACCGTCGGCAACGGCCTTCTCGGCAGCCTCGCGGGCAGCATCGTCCTCGTAGATCTTGGGCATATCGACGGCAACGTACTCACGCATAGCCTGGAACGTGAACTCATCCACATCCTGCGTCAGCAGCAGCACGTCATAGCCGCGGTCGAGTACGCCCTTTACCACGGGCATCTTGGTCAAGCGCTCACGCGAGTCGCCGGCGGCGTAGTAGATGGCCTTCTGATCTTCGGGCATGCCCTTGGCATACTCGGCCAGGGTAATCATCTTCTGCTCCTTGGCAGACCAGAACAGCAGCAGGTCGGCGAGCTCATCGGCCTTCATGCCATAGCTCGAATAGATGCCGTACTTAAGGCCACGGCCAAAGTTCTCAAAGAACTTCTCGTAGGCCTCGCGGTCGTTGTCACGCATATCCTCAAGGTCGGCGGTAATCTTCTTTTCCACACGCTTGGCGATAGCCTTGAGCTGACGGTTCTGCTGCAGCGTCTCGCGCGAGATGTTGAGCGACACGTCGGCGGAATCCACGACGCCGCGGACAAAGTTATAGTAGTCGGGAAGCAGGTCGTCGCACTTCTCCATGATCAGGACGTTGGAGCTGTAGAGCGCCAGGCCCTTCTCGTAGTCCTTGCTGTACAAATCGAACGGCGCGCGGCCCGGCACAAACAGCAGGGCGTCGTACTCGAGCGTACCCTCGGCGTGGAAGCTGATGGTGCGCGCAGGATCGTCAAAGTCGTGGAACGTAGACTTGTAGAACTCGTCATAGTCCTTCTGCTCAACATCGGAGCTGCGCTTCTTCCAGATCGGCGTCATGGAGTTAACGGTCTCGAGCTCCTGGTAGTCCTCGTACTCGGGCTTGTAATCCTCCGGCGCGTCCTCGGGCTTGGGCTTCTGGCGGCTCTTGGAGACCATCATTTGGATCGGGTAGCGCACATAGTTGCTGTACTGCTGAATCAGGCTCTTGAGGCCCCACTCGGTCAGGAAGCGATCGTAGGTCTCGGCCTCGCCATCGGCGTCGAGCTTCTCGTTCTCGCGCAGCGTCAGGATGACATCGGTGCCGTGCTCGGCGCGCTCGCCGTCCTCGATGGTATAGCCCTCAAGACCGTCGGATTCCCACACATGGGCGACATCCTCGCCATAAGCGCGGCTGACCACCTTCACGTGGCTGGCGACCATAAAGGCCGAGTAGAAGCCCACGCCAAACTGACCGATGATGTCGACATCCGAACCCTGCTGCTCGGCGTTCTCGGTCTTAAACTCCTCGGAGCCGGAATGGGCGATGGTGCCCAGGTTGCGCTCGAGCTCCTCGGCGGTCATGCCAATGCCGTTATCCGAGATGGTAATGGTGCGGGCGTCTTTATCAAAGGAGACGCGAATAGCCAGGTCGCCCTGGTCGAGCTTGACGCTCGGATCCTGCAGGCTCTTAAAGTTGAGTTTGTCGACGGCGTCGCTCGCATTAGAGATAAGCTCGCGCAGGAAGATTTCCTTGTTGGTGTAGATGGAGTTGATCATGAGGTCGAGCAACTTTTTGCTCTCGGTCTTAAATTGACGCATGTGCAGTCCTTTCGCGCTACCCCCGTCCGCAAAAACAGCCCGGTTGCCCGAGCCGTATCGCAGACCTGCTATGTTCAGACTTAGATTTTATAACCCATTAGCGCGCATATATACATGCGGAATCGAAAAACTGTATGTCCGAGCACTCCGATGCGCCAATTGCCAAGGAGTGTCCCCAACTGTCGACAGGAAAGGAACGTCCCTATCTGCCATCTACGCGCTTGGCCATCCAGGCATGGGGCTGGCCCTCGTCTTCGTAGTCAACCGGGGCAATTTGTGTGTAGCCAGCCTTTTCATAGAGCGGCAACACGTATTCCTGCGCGTGCAGCTTAATAAGTTTAGCGCCGGCATCGCGTGCGCATGTATCGCTGGCCTCGACGATCGCGCTTGCCAACCCGCGACGACGCATAGCCGGCAGCACGGCGACGCGCCCCATAATGTAGGTCTCCCCCGCGGCGACGCCTTCGTCCAAGTCGCACGCCGGTGGCACCGGAGCCTCCGCATCTGCCGCGCGCTCCAGCTCCTCGGGAAACACGCGCGAGCAGCCGGTGAGTTGGCCATCCACATACAGCGTCACATGGATGCAGCCCGGGTCCTCGTCAATCTGGTCAAACTCGTTTTCATAGCCTTGTTCGTCCATAAAAACGGCGCGGCGCACCAGCGCCGCGTCCTCAAAGCAACCTGTCTTAAGTTGGATATCCAAAGCGGCCCCTTCATTCAGTAAGAACGTTAGGGACAGATTTTAGCGAAAATGAGCCCCGCGCACGCCAAACTTCGCACGCGCTTTTGCCAGGCAATCGTAGTGGCCCACGTTATGGGCGTCACTCGCGATAAAGCTGTACAAGTTCTGGTCGAACAGGCGCTGCGCCGGCTTTTTCTCGCGACCAAAGCGGCCGCCGGCGATAAAGTCTGCCGAAGCTTGCAGCTTGCAGCCCATATCGACCAGACGCTCGGCCACACTCACATCCTTTTGAACAGCGCGATATCGCTCGGGATGAGCGATGATTACCTGGTAGCCGCGGCATTGCAAATCGTAAATCGTACTCTCGTACTCTCTAAACGCATAGGAATCAGCATGCGTCGAAAGCTCGAGCAGGAACTCGTTGGTTCCATCGAAATGCAGGTACTCCGCAGCGTCGATGCCCAGCTCGACGAGCTTTCGGTGGTTGACCTCAAAGCCCATCTGAAGCGGAAAACCATCTGCGTTATCCCGCAATAGCTCAAAGGCATCCCACATCTTGTCGTAGTCAAAATAGGGATCTCGGCAATGCGGGGTGCAGACAATTCTGGTTACGCCAGCCTGCTTGGCAGCTGCAAGCATCGCCAAGCTCTCATCAAGATCGGCAGCGCCGTCGTCTACACCCGGCAAGATATGACAATGAATGTCGCGCATAGGTCGACCTTAATCAACTAAACGTTTGCCCGGTTGGTAAAGATGCCCATTTTAGAAGCACCCTGAGCAGCGGAACCGTTCTTTACCTTCTTACCTTCCTTGGTGTAGTAAGAATAGTAATAATCGCTGGTCTCGGTCTCGCAGTAATTCATAACGGTACCGATGAGCCTGACCTTCTCGGACTTCTTAAGCTGAGCGATGGCGTTGAGCGCCTCCTCGCGCTTGGTGAAGTCTTCGCGCACCACAAACAGCGTGCCGTCAGTCAGGCTGGCGATCTCGGCAGCATCGATGAAGGTGCCGACCGGAGGAGCGTCAAAGATGACATACTGGAACTTGGCAGACAACGCCTTAACCAGCTTGGCAAAACGGTGAGACACGATGATGTCGGCAGGATTGGGAATATGAGGCTCAGCATCGAGGAAGTAGAAGTTCTTCTGACCCGTCTCGACGATTGCCTGGTCAATGGAAATCTGCTCGGACAGGACTGCGTAGAGTCCGCCACGCGAACGAACGCCAAGCATATCGGAAAGAGACCTGCGGCGCATGTCTCCCTCGACCAGAAGAACGCTCTTGCCGCTGGTGGCGATAGCCTGGGCAAGGTTGATGGAAACCGTAGACTTGCCCTCGTCGGGAATCGAGGACGTAACGGTAATGGTGCGAATGGGATCGTCTACGCTCGAAAAGCGAATGTTGGCCAAAAGGGTCTTGGCGGCATTCTGCACAACAAGCTTATCGGTGCTCTTCGCCTTAGCCATGCCTATTTACCACCTTTCATAGCCGGAATTCGGCCAACAACGGGAATACCCAGGAGCTCTTCCGCCTCTTCGGCACCGCGAATACGCGTGTTGAGCATATCTTCCAAAACAACGTAGGCAATTGCGATAAAGACGCCGGCAAGGAACGCAACGGCAACGTACAGCAAGCGCTTGGGGCCGCTCGGAGACTCAGGGGTCTTGGCCTCATCGACCACGTTAATGCTCTGGGCGGCGCCAACATTTTGGGCGACCGTGCTTACCGAGTTGGCCATGGCCCTTGCAACCTTGGCCGTCTCCTTGGCATCGGTACCCGTCACCGAAAGCGTAATGACACGCGTCGTGGTCTCGGACGAAACGGCAATCTTGTAATCATCCAGATCGGAAAGGCCCAGATCTTTGGCGGCACCACTCTTAACGCTATCGCTGTCGAGCAGCGTGGCGATATCGTTGGAAAGCATCTGGCTCGCCGAAAGGTCGTTATAGCTCATCTGGCCGCCATCGGTCTTGGCGAGAATGTACATGCTCGTCGTGGCGGTGTAGGTGTTGTCCATCATGATGAAGGAGACGACGCCCATGGCGATCGCGCAGACCACCGGAAGGGCAATGACCAGCTTGAGATGCTTTTTAAGCAGCTGGAACAGTTCAAGAAGGGTCATGCAGTTCGCCTTTCATTTCCCTAGTTCGTATCGACAAAACTGCTCGTATAATATCGCATATTTCTGCCATACCCGAGCTCTATACATAAGATACAGCGTCCGCGTGTAAGTTGCGCAACAATTCACGCGGCAGCGGAGGCGCGGGCGTACCGTCTAATCCTCGGTTTTTGCTATGCCGCTACGCGAACGGTCCCTCTTGTTGCACGGGAAACGTTACCGTAATGGTGGTTCCCACGCCCGGCTCACTCGACAGGTCAATCGCGGCGTGATGGTACAGAGCGGCGTGTTTGACGATCGCCAAACCCAGGCCGGTTCCGCCACGCGCCTTAGAACGACTCTTGTCCACGCGATAAAAACGCTCGAACACTTTACCCTGCTCCTCGGGCGCAATACCGATACCCGTATCGGCAACAGACAGGTACGGATGACCCTCGTCATTGGTCCCGCAGCGCAGCGTGACCGTACCGCCAGGTCGGTTGTATCGAATGGCGTTGCTTGCAAGGTTGTAGATCAGCTCGTCAATCAGGCGCGGCACGCCTTCGATCACCATGGGCTTCGTCTCGTGCCCAATGGTCACATTCGACTGCCGGGCAACTTGCTCAAGACGCTGTTCCACCGTCAACATGGCGCGAGAGAGCTCGATGGGTTCTGTGGACCCAATGGGCACCGCCTCGCCCTCGGATGCTCGCTCCGCCTCGTCCAAGTTGGAAAGCGTAAGAATGTCGTTGACGAGCGCCGCCAGGCGGCCCGCCTCGCGATAGATGCGGCCACCAAAGTTGCGCAAGTCGTCCTCGCCCTCAACCATGCCGTTTGCAATAAGCTCGGCATAGCCCGAAATCGCGGTAAGCGGGGTCTTGAGCTCATGGGTGATATTGGCCGTGAACTCACGGCGCATTCGGTCGTTGTCCGCTAGCACCGCCATTTGGCGCTTGAGTTCCTGGCGCTGCGACTCAATACGCTCAAGCATGGGGACCATCTCGGCATAGGCGTGCTCATAGCTACGGCGTGGGTGGTCCAAATCCACCTCTTGCAACGGCGCGATGATTGCACGGGACTCGCGGCGCGCCATAAAAAACGAGAGTACTGCACCCGCTGCTGCGATAAGCAGCATCGGCGCCACCATCGACAGCAAAATCGCCGCAACGCCAGGCTGGGCTTGCGCCAAGCGGACAACCTGGCCGTTATCAAGGGCGACGGCGCGATACAGCATAATCTCGTCGAGCGTAGAGCTTGCGCGCTCCGCGGAACCCAAACCACTCTCAAAGGCCTCGATGACCTCGGGGCGATCGCCATGGTTGGGCAGTGAGGAAGGCGACGCCTCGTTGTCGTAGGCAACCGATCCATCCTTGTTAATCAGCGTGATGCGCAAGTCCTCGCGATCGAGGCTACGCAAGAACGGGATGGGCTCCTGCTGTTCGTCGAGGGCGGCAGCAATGAGCTCGGTTTCCTGCGCCAGATTGGCACTCGTGGCATCCGCCAAGGTGTTTTGCACAAAGAACGCACCCAGCACCGTAAACGCCACGATAACCGCCATGGCGCAAACAAAGATCGTCACAAAAACGCGGTGCGACAGCGTATGTTTTCCCTGGGGGGCGAAGACCACGGGTTACTCCTCCGATGCGGTGGCCGCGGTGTCGTCACCTTCGGCACCGTCACCGGCAGAAGGCTCGGCCAAACGGTAGCCCACGCCGCGCACGGTCTCGATGGCACTGGCATGCTCGCCCAGTTTTTGGCGAAGCGTCTGCACGTGCACGTCAACGGTGCGCGAACCGCCGTCGAAATCCCAACCCCACACGCTCTGCAGCAACGACTCGCGGGTAAAGACCACGCCGGGCTTGCGCATGAGGTACTCGAGCAGGTCGAACTCGCGCAGGGTGAGCTTAAGCGGCTCGCCGGCAACGGTCACCTCGCGATGGCTGGGCGAAAGCACGATATCGCCCACGCTGAGCACATCGCTCGCCTGCTTGACCATGCCGCCGCGACGCAGCAGTGCGCGGCAGCGGCTCGCAAGCTCCATGAGCGAAAACGGCTTAGTCAGGTAATCGTCGGCACCGCCATCGAGCGCCATCACCTTGTCGAGCTCGGTATCCTTGGCGGTAAGCATCATGATGGGCACCGTCTCCGTCAGGCGATCGGCACGCAGGCGACGCATAATCGCCAAGCCATCGGTATCGGGCAGCATGATATCGAGCAGCACGGCATCGGGCACCCGTCGCGCCACGGCAGCCTTAAACTCACCGTCGCACGAAAAGCCTTCGGCCTCGATCCCCTGCTTGCGCAGCGCATAGACCGTCAAATCCCTGATGTTGTCATCGTCCTCGACGTAATAGATCATGTTGAACCCCTTTGCGGCCGGCATGACCGCATCTTAATCCTAAAGGTACCTTTACTAGATGGTATCAGCCAAAACGCCCCGTCAAATAATCCGCCGTACGCGGGTCGGTAGGATTTTTGAAAAGCTGAGCGGTGGGCACGTGCTCCACCAACTCACCTAGCAAGAAAAACGCGACGGAATCGGATATGCGCGCCGCCTGCTGCATATTGTGTGTAACGACCACGAGCGTGCAGGTCTCTTTGAGCTCGCAGGCCAGCTGCTCCACCACGAGCGTCGACACGGGATCGAGCGCCGAGGTCGGCTCGTCCATCAGCAGAATATCGGGCTGCACGGCAAGTGCGCGGGCGATGCACAGGCGCTGCTGCTGTCCACCCGAAAGACCCAGGCCCGACTTTTTGAGCTTGTCCTTGACTTCGTCCCACAGGGCAGCGCGGCGCAGGGAGTCCTCGACCAGCTCATCCAGCACGGCGCGATCGCGCACACCCATACCGCGAGGGCCGTAGGCGACGTTGTCGTAGATGCTCATGGGAAACGGGTTGGGGCGCTGGAACACCATGCCCACGCGCTGGCGAAGGCGGCAGATATCGTAATCGCCCAGGATATCTTGACCATCGAGCGCAATCTTGCCCTCGATGCGGCAGTCCTTGATGCCATCGTTCATGCGGTTAAAGCAACGCAGCAACGTCGACTTGCCGCAGCCCGAAGGACCGATAAACGAGGTAATCTGCTTGTCGCGGATCTTGATGGACACATCCTTAAGCGCGTGGTGATCGCCATAGAACAGGTCGAGGCCCTCGACATCGATGCGCGTCGGCGAGGCGGCAAGGTCCTCTGCCGTGGGGCGAGTCGCATCTCCAACTTCGCGCTCATGCGCGGCCTCGGCCTGCGCTTCCATTAGCTCCTCGAGCTCCGTGGGCCCCACAGCCGCAGCAGCCGTCATACCGCATACCTCCACATCGATATCAAATCAGCAGTATCGATAGTAAAAATCGCAGCTCATATATGCGTGAGCGTATTGTCAAGTATTTGTAAGGACCTCCTCGATACGCGACGGGCAATCATATCGACCGTGCACACCCAAGCGTCCGCTCAGACACGAAGATAAACCGCACGCGCCAAACCCCAAGCGGCACAGCCGGTAAACGATATACTCTAGAGCCAAAGGAGACCATCCCGTCGAAAGCGAAATCAGTGAAGCATCTTACCCCTCTTGTAAAGCGTTCCGCGCAGCTGACCGTTGGCCTTGCCTGCGCCGTCGCCCTTGTCGCCGGTATTCCGTCCGTCGCCGGCGCCCAAGTGCTCACGACCGATAACATCTGCGGCAAAGCCGCCGATGCACGCGGCATTGCAGCCGAAGACCTGCCCGATATCGATGCCTCCAATGCGTTTGTCATGGGTAAAAACGGCACCGTCTACTATGCCCGTAGCGCCGACGAGCAAGTCAAAATCGCCTCGATCACCAAGGTCATGACTGCAATCCTCGCGGTCGAGAACTGCAAAATGGACGAGAAAATCACCGTGAGCAACGCGGCGGCAGCCGTAGGCAACTCGACCGCGGGACTCCTCGAAGGCGACGAGCTCACCGTCGAGCAAGCGCTGCGCGGCCTGATGATCCCCTCAGGCAACGACGCCGCCATCGCGCTTGCCGAGCACGTGGGCAAAAAACTTGACCCCAAGACCAAAGATGCCGTCGCTACGTTTGTAAAAGCCATGAACGAGCGGGCCAAGAAGCTCGGCTGCACGGGAACGCTCTTCGAGAACCCGCACGGGCTGGATTTTGACGAATGGGCCGGCGATATGCATTCAACCGCACACGATGTGGCATTGATGATGCAAGAGGCCATGAAGGACGACACGATTCGCGAAGTCATGGCGAGCAAAGATCCCTGGATCGAAGTGACGGGCGCCGACGGCTCCGATCATTCGCATTCCATGGATACGCACAATGATTTATTGGACCAAGACGGCAATATCGGCGGTAAGACCGGCACCACCGACGATGCCGGATACTGCTTTGCAAGCGCCTACAATCGCGATGGCGACGAGATCTATACCGTTGTCTTGAACTCCAGCACCACCGACCAGCGTTTTGCCGATACGGCCACACTTGCTAGTTGGTATTACGACCACAAGGTAACGGTCGAAATCGCCAATACGCAAAAGAAGACCGCCAACGGAAATCCGCTGATGGCACGTGTCAGTCAAACCGACTGGACAGACAAAACGATCGACGCCACGCTTGCCGACCCCACCGCGCAGGCAACGGTGTTCTCACTCGCCGGCGAAGTGACCGAAAAGGTTAGCTACGATGACCTTTCGGGCACGGTGCATGTTGGCGATAAGGTGGGCAGCGTTACGCTTAAGCAGGACGGCACCAAGATTGCCGTCATGGACCTGGTTGCCGACGAGGAAGGAACGGGGCCCAATCCCATCGAGTGGCTGCTCGTGAAGCTCGACCGCCTGGGCCGCCGCATCGACAACCGCCCGCTCACAGCCGAGAGCGAGACCGTAGCCAAGGCTCCTGAGGTGTAGGGCCAAAGCGATATCACATCGAACCAAATGAGGCGTCCAACGGGGCGCCTCATTTTTTGAGGGTTCGAATCCCCAGCTAACGTTCTCTATACCAAAAAGGGCCCCTTACGGAGCCCTTTTTCAAATTCGTACTGGCGGAGAGCTGGGGATTCGAACCCCAGATGCCCTTTTGGGGCATACTCGCTTAGCAGGCGAGCACCTTCGGCCTCTCGGTCAGCTCTCCGTAACAGCCGTTCCATAGTAACCAAACACTCGAATCCGGGCAAGGGGAAATTTTGATAATTGGCCGGCAGGCTTTCCTCCCCCATAAATCAAACCCCTATCCCAACGACCTGCTGAGGGAGCCGAGCTCATCGTTTCCCATCGTGCGCCACATTTGGAAGATGCAGACGCGTGCCAGGAAAAAGAAACCGTTATCGACCAGCTGCACAGCAGCGTCTGCCAGCTGGTTGGACACGGCGGGCACCGGCGGCAGTTCGAGCCCCGCCTTACTGATGGTCTCAACCGCTTCCTCGAACGTCGGTGGCTCATTGACACCCATCTCGTTCATAAGGCCCTGCATTTCCTCCAGTGCGTTGCTACCCGACTCCTCGCCACGCGGTACCAAGCGGTAGCACGCCAACGCCAGCTCGAGCTGATCGCAGTTCCAGTAGGCAAACGCTAGGCGATAGAACAGGTAGCCGATTGAGGAACGGTCGCTGGCAATGCGCAGGCCGTGGCGCGCCACCTCAATGACCTCGTCATAGCGCTCCAAACGCGCCAGAACGTTGATGAGTGCAAAGTGTGATTGCATGGATGAGCGCGCCAGATCGTAAAGATGACGCACCTCGGGCAATGCCCGCTCAAAATCCTCCTGATCGGCGTAAAAGCTGCAAATCTCATGCTGGGCAAAGTACAGCGCATCGGGAGCGCGCAAAATACGAACGGAGCGGTCTTCCTCCATTACCGGCAGTACCATACGCACCAGTTGGTTGTCGCAAAACTGCGTCTGGACCGGTCCTGTCGCCAAAAGCTCGGCAACGGCGCACTTGGCCTCCAGCTCCTCAACAAGACGGGAAAAGCCCTCAAACGCACCCGCGCGGTCGACTTTTGCCCGCTCGCGCAACTCAGCGACGCGCGCCACATACGGGTCATCGCCCTCCTCCATAACCTCAAGCTCATCAGCCGTATCGGCAAGCAGCAGGTCGCGCAACGCCGGCGGCAGCGAACGGTGGTCGTCACGCGGGCGAGCATGAACCTCAGCGGGCTCAATCGCATCCGGCGCGTCCGACTCATATGCCTCAAGCATGCGCTTGCACGGCATATCATCCATATCCATGCTTTCAAAATTCTTAGCGGCGGGAACGCAATTGGCCAGATAGGCCGCACGCCCAAAGGAATATGTTGCAACAATGCGCTCGCCCTGCTCGCCATCGGGAGCCGCAATCTGAACGTAGCAGCGCGTAATGCTGGCACCGGCAGCAAAACAAGCCGCTGCTAGCGTGAGCGCCACGCGCGCATCGTGCTCGGTGGCCCAAATCGCACGTACGTCCTCGTCCAACTCACGCCAGACGTCATCCTGGGCGTCGTATTCACGTTGAGGCATGGCATCCACGACCGAGCGCCCAAACCGAACGAGCATAATCCCCTCGGCAACGTTTGCCCGATAGGTATAGTCAAGCCGCGTGACCACGTTGAGGGCTTCGACCGCGCGCGCAAAACGGGTGCGCACGTCCCACTCACCGCCTGGCTGGCAAGCTACCGTACCCGGTTTGCCCCACGGGTTGTCACTCGAGGCCGTATCGAGCAGTCGGGGAACATCGCTGGTCGTCTTGGCGATATGCCACGCGTCAAAGAGCGCGCAGCCCTCAAGGCTCGGCGAGGATGCCGCAGGGGCCAATCCGGCCCCGATGCGCTCAAGGATGCCGGAGAGGCGGTTAAGACGACACTCGATAGCAAGCAGCATGTCAATCTCGTCTTGGTCCAGCAGGCTACGATCAAAATTGAGATAGAACAGCTTTGAGCGGTCGATACGCGCTAGGCCCATCTCGGACTTGGCAGCGATGGTGCGCAGTCGGGGCAAATCGACCTCGCTCATAAGGGCGGCGGCATAACGCTCGATACCACTCGGATTATCGGCATGGTCAACGCGGTAGAGCAGCGTCTCGATAGCATCGGGGAGCGGTGCCGTGTTAAAGCCCAAAAACACCTCGACCGGCTCGGGCAACTTTACGAGTTTGATCTTGTTGGCGGTGTTTTTTATACCCTCATCGAGCTCGTCGGCAGGTACCGTGTTCGCAAGGGCGTTTTTGGGGTCGGCAAATATCACGTAGCGCAAGAACATCGAGGCCATAAACTCGCCATAAGGGAGAGCACGGCTCGAATTCCATGTCTCGTGGTCGGACTGCTCACGCATGGGCCCTTCGGGAGAGCCGGCCGTTCGCGCGCAAGCGCGCATTGCACCGTTGGCTCCCCGCACCAAAATCTCGCCAACACTGGAATCGGACTCGTCAAGGACCAATTTCATTTCGGGGCTCTTGGGCAATGGCACTTTCTGAACAGGGCCGTCAACCTTATAGACCTCACCTGACACGCTCACGTAGCCCAAAAGCGATATGTGGCTTTTGCCTACGAATTCGACGACGTAGCAAGACTCTTTAGGATCCTCGCCAAAAACTTTCCAGACAACACCATACGAGCGCCCCGCGGGTTGCTCTGGCATCGATGGAAAACGCTTTTTGGGGTCGAGAAACCTGAGCTTGTATGTCGGACGCTCTGCCACGAAATATCACCCTGATCGGTCGTATAGCGAAGGAGTGGTCGCGGATGGACCGCGACATCTACTCGGAATCTTACACGAGTCGATAAGAAATAGTCTCCCGCGGGCGGAGGCGCACGATTCCAGTCGAGTGTCTGGGGTCGAATGGCGGCGTAAAAGAAAAGCCCCCGTTGCCGGAGGCTTTAAGCTCGATTGGTGCGGCGTATAGGATTCCGCGCATCCGCTTCGCGGATCCGCACCGGCTTCGCCCGCCTGCCGGCGCGCTCGCCCGCTCGCTAAAAACGCTCCGCGTTTTCTTTACGCTCGCGCCTCGACCGAGGTTCGAATCCATGCATGGCTTCCAAAAAAGAAAAGCCCCCGTTGCCGGGAGCTTTAAAGTCAATTGGTGCGGCGTATAGGATTCGAACCTATGACGTTCTGATTCGTAGTCAGACCCTCTATCCAGCTGAGGTAACGCCGCAACGCACGGATTATTATGCACGCGAGGCCCCGACGGGTCAAGCGACAATTTGAAAAAATTTTACGATGTGATGATTATGCTGCTCGCGCCTCGACCGAGGTTCGAATCCATGCATGGCTTCCAAAAAAGAAAAGCCCCCGTTGCCGGGAGCTTCAAGTTCGATTGGCGCGGCGTATAGGATTCCGCGCATCCGCTTCGCGGATCCGCACCGGCTTCGCCCGCCTGCCGGCGCGCTCGCCCGCTCGCTAAAAACGCTCCGCGTTTTCTTTACGCTCGCGCCTCGACCGAGGTTCGAATCCATGCATGGCTTCCAAAAAAGAAAAGCCCCCGTTGCCGGAGGCTTCAAGTTCAATTGGTGCGGCGTATAGGATTCGAACCTATGACGTTCTGATTCGTAGTCAGACCCTCTATCCAGCTGAGGTAACGCCGCAGCGCAAGACATATGAAACCATTTTAGTTAATTGGAGTCAAGCACAATCTTGATTTTTTTCTAGACCATTTTCCTCATGCAGCTCCGCATGTATCACCGTTTCCCATACGATCGATTGGCTTTTCAACCACATCGAACCCAACACCGAGTTCCTTCAATAGCGAGCGCACCTGCTGGGCGCAATCATACTCGGCAAACGAGATACTCAGCATGCGTGCCACCTGGTTAGAAGTCCCGACTCCATAGAACCGTTCGAGTGTTGCAAGCCCTTCGTGCGTCACAAAGGTCTCAACTACATGTGGCGACTCCTCAAAGCACCATTGGGTCAACGGACCCTCACTCGTTTGCCTCACCACCAAGCCACCCATACCCGATGGCTCACACGTAACTAGCAGGTGCTCCCCACCTTCATCGCTCTCAAACAAAACTACCCGCTCATCAAACAGGTCCATCACATCCCCCTTCTCTCGCGCGTATCTAGTAAAAGCATAGCAGGTAGACGACCGTATATAGAACATTTGTTCGTGTATTTTCTATTGAGCTGTCCGCGCGACATGGTAAGGCTCCGCGCACAAAAAAGGCGCCCCGGATAGGGGCGCCCCCGCAAATCGCTTATGCAGCAAACCTACGCGACCGGCTCGATCTTCTCGAGGCCGCCCATGTAAGGACGCAGAACCTCGGGGATCGTAATGGTGCCGTCGGCGTTCTGGTAGTTCTCCAGAATGGCGGCCATGGTGCGGCCAGCCGGCAGACCGGAACCGTTAAGGGTGTGCAGGTAGCGCGAGCCCTTGAAGTTCTCGGGATCGCGATACTTGATGTTGGCGCGGCGGGCCTGGAAGTCGCCGCAGTTGGAGCAGGAGCTAATCTCCTTGTAGGCGTTGTAGCTCGGCAGCCAGACCTCGATGTCGTAGGTCTGACGGGCAGAGAAGCCCAGGTCGCCGGTGCACAGGCTAATCACGCGATACGGAAGACCCAGCTGCTGAAGCAGGAACTCGGCCTCGGCGGTCATGCTCTCGAGCTCCTCGTCGGACTCCTCCGGCTTGGCAAACTTGACCATCTCGACCTTGTCGAACTCGTGCTGGCGGATGATGCCGCGGGTGTCGCGACCAGCGGAGCCGGCCTCCTCGCGGAAGCAGGGGGTGAAGGCGGTGTAGCGGCGCGGCAGGGTGTCGGCATCGAGAACCTCGCCGGCGTGCAGGTTGGTAAGCACGACCTCGGCGGTGGGGATCAGGAAGTTATCGCCCGAGACATGATAGGCGTCGTCCTCGAACTTGGGCAGCTGGCCCGTGCCAAACATGGTCTGGCGCTTGACGACGATGGGCGGCCACCACTCCTTAAAACCACGGCTGGTGTGCGTATCGAGGAAGAAGTTGATGAGGGCGCGCTCCAGACGGGCGCCGGCGCCACCGAGAACGGTGAAGCGGCTACCGGAGAGCTTGTTGCCACGCTCGAAGTCGAGGATGTCGAGGTCGGTGCCCAGATCCCAGTGCGGTTTAAAGTAGAAGTCGAACTCACGCGGGGTGCCCCAACGACGGCGCTCGATGTTCTCGTCCTCGTCCTTGCCGTACGGGGTGGCCTCGCAGGGAATGTTGGGCAGGTGAGCCATAAAGTCGTACTGCTCCTGCTCGAGAGCGGTGCGGCGCTCGGCCAGACCGTCGATCTTCTCGTTGACGGCGCGCACGGCCTCCTTGGCGGCCTCGGCCTCGTCCTTCTTGCCCTCCTTCATCAGGGCGCCGATCTTCTTGGACTCGGCATTACGCGTGGCCTGGAGCTCCTCGACCTCGGTGATGACGGCACGACGCTCATCGTCGAGCTCAAAGAACTTCTCGCGATCCCAAGACGTCTGGCGGTTAGCCATGGCGGTATCGATGGCATCGGGGTTCTCGCGAACAAACTTGATATCAAGCATTAGATCCTCCGGCGATATACATTCCATTTAGGTTGCAACCTTGTACATGTATGGGCAAGTATATACTTATGAGCGTTTACGACCCAACTCAACTACGCAAGAAGGCACCCAATGGACGCAGTTTTTTCCTTTTTGTTTGGCACCCGCACCGGTTTTGCCATCCTTTTCGCCGGCGGCATCCTGCTGTTTGCGATTCTTGCCTTTGTAATGGAGAAGCGCACCCATAAGCTCTACGTCGACCGCGGGCCCAAATCCGAAGAAGATCAAGACAGCTTCTGGGACTAACCTGCCATTTAGGGACAGGTTTATTTTGGTCGGTTTTATCTGGGCAAACGCAAGCGCCCCGCAACCGGTATCAACCCGGTTGCGGGGCGCTTTTCGCTATAGAGATAAAACCGCAGGAAAAACCTGCCAAAATAAACCTGTCCCTAAATGGCAGGTTTACTGAAGGGTGGCGTCGATGGCCTTGACCAGGGCGCTGCGCATGCCGGCGTCCTCGAGCGCGACGACGCCCTTGATGGTTGCGCCGCCGGGCGAGCACACGGCATCCTTCATCGCCGCAGGATGCTGCCCAGTTGCAAGCTGCAGTTTCGCCGTACCCAGAACCATCTGGCTCACAATGCGATAGGCGTCGGCGCGCGGAATGCCGTGCTTGACGGCCGCGTCGCCCAGGGCCTCAATCGCCATGGCAACAAATGCCGGGGCGCAACCGCCCACGGTACCGCCCACAAACAGCAAGCTCGTATCGAGCTCAACGACAGTGCCAATCTTTCCGAGCAGATCGAGCACCACGGCACGCTGCTCGCCGTTGAGCGTAGAGGACTTCTCACAGGCGATGACGCCCTCGCCCACCGAAACCGGTGTATTGGGGACCGTCGAGATGTGCGCGACACCCGGCAGGACCTGCTCCCACTTGGCACTGTCCCAAGTCCAGGCGACCGAAAGGACGACCTTATCGGCAAGAGTATCCTTGAGCGGAGCGAAGACCTTCTCGATCATGTACGGCTTGACCGCAGCAACCACGATATCGGATACAGCGACAACCTCCGCCGCATCACGACAGGCAAGTATCCCACGCGCCTCACAGCGCTCAACCAGGGCATCGTAGCGGCCCGCGCAGGCACACATGTCGCTCGCAGCCACACCGGCGGCAATCCAGCCATCGGCCATAGCGCTCGCCATATTGCCAAAACCGACAAATCCAATCTTCATATCTCATAGTCCTCTCAGACAGGTTCTTCAAATCGAGAGCTATTGTCCCACGGCATTGTTTCGTGTTGCCGACCTATTTGTGATACGGCTCACCACGGCTAATCTTGCAGGCGCGGTAGACCTGCTCCAGCAGCACCACGCGCGCCAAGTTATGCGGCAAGGTAATGCGTCCAAAGCTGAGCATTTCGTCAGCTCGTGAGCGAACATCGTCGCTCACGCCGTCCGATCCGCCAATCACAAAGGCGATGTCGCTGTTGCCTCGCAACATAAGATCATCGAGCCGCGCCGAGAGTTCCTCACTCGAGCGCTCTTTGCCCTCAATGGCCAGCAGGATCACATGCGCTCGGGGCGGCAGGGCTGCAAGAATCGCCGCTCCCTCCTTGTCGCGCGCGGCATCCACGCCGCCCGCCTTGGCCGGGTCGATATCGGCCACCTCGCGCATATCCACCTTGGCATAGGCGCCTAGGCGCTTGGTGTACTCGGCGCAGGCATCCTTCCAAAAACGCTCTTTGAGCTTACCGACGCATACAACGGTGCACTTCACGCGCGCCTACTCCTTCGAATCGTTTTGAACTTTGCCGGCGGTCAGCATCTGCTCGAACATAGAGGCCGACTGCGAAAAGTCGCTCGGCAGCACGACCGTCGATGTTTTACCCGTGCGAGCGAACTCCGTCATCATCTCGGACCATTGCGTAAACATGAACAGCTGGTTGGCCTCATCGTTGCCGACGCCCGTCTCCTGGATAATCTCGAGCGAATCCTTGATACCCAGCGCGATGGCCTTGCGCTGGTTGGCGATGCCTTCGCCCGCCTTTTCCATTGCCTCGGCCTCGGCAGTCGCCTCGGTAACGCGCTTGATGCGGTCGGCCTCAGCGAGCTCCTGCGCAGCAGCGCGCTTACGCTGGGCGGCGTTGATGTCATTCATAGAGTTCTCGACCTCGGTCGGCAGCGCGATCTTGGTGATGAGCGTCGACACGAGGGTAAAGCCGTAGGCGGCCATCTGCTCGGATACGGTGGCGTTGACGTCCTTGGCAATGTCATCCTTCTTGGCAAAGACCTCATCAAGGGTATAGACAGGGATGGAAGAGCGCAGGGCATCGGTAATGAAGTCGCGCATCTGGTCGACGGGCTCCTGCAGCATGTAGTAGCTCTTGTAGATGCCCGAATCTGCCGGGCCGGCTCCCATGTCATAGCTCACGTGGTACTGAGCAGAGACCTCAAGGCCGATAGTCACGTTGTCCTGGGTCTTAACGTCGATCCCAAAACCGTTTTTCATGGTGCGCAGACTCACCGTGGCGGCCTTGCGGTCGATCACGGGCACCTTCATGTGGAAACCCGCGTTGACGATGCGGTTAAACTTGCCCAGGCGCTCGATGATCACAGCATGCTGCTGTTCAACGACATAGCAGGCGTTGGGAAGCAGTAGCAACAAAATGATGATGGGAAGTAGAAGGCTCGTAAGGGCAGCGATAATACCGGATAACAGCATGGTCTCTCCTCCGATGGGCACACGTTGGCACTAGGATACCCGCACAAAGCAGCCATGTGACACCATCAGGAAGCCCATAACAAAAAAGCTCCCATTGCTGGGAGCTCTTTCAATCAATGGTGCGGGCGAAAGGACTTGAACCTTCATGGGGTTGCCCCCATACGGACCTGAACCGTACGCGTCTGCCAATTCCGCCACGCCCGCGTGCAGGAATTAGAATAACGGAGCGCCACCGTGAACGCAAGAACTATTTTTGAAAAAGTTTGCAGGCATTGTCCCACGCAGCTTGCGCAATTGCCTCGGCGTTCTCGCCGGTACGATCGACACGGTCGTTGACCAGCGCGTTTGCCGTGATGGAAATCATTGCCGGCTCACACTCAAGACCGCGAATGGGCTCCGGAGCCATATACGGGCAATCCGTCTCGAACAAAATACGGTCGAGCGGGGTTGACGCAAATGCCTCGCGCACATCATTGTTGCGCTTAAAGGTGGCCGCGCCGCCATAGGCGATGTAACAACCCAAATCCACAAAGCGCTCCATCGTGGCGCGATCCTCGCCAAAGCAGTGCAGTACGCAACCGGCCTGGGGCACGCCGACCTCGCGCAACACGTTGTACGCATCCACATGCGAGGAGCGCTCCTCGTCCGTGTCCTCATGACGCAGATGCAGCTCTACCGGCACATTGCGGCGTACGGCAACCTCGAGTTGGCGCGCCATACAGTCGATCTGCACGCTGTGGGGCGCCGGCGCGATGTCGTCATCGTAATCCATGTGGTAGTCCAGACCGATCTCGCCGATACCGACGCATAAGGGATCATCAAGCGCAGCAACGACCTGTGCATGAATGTCATCGGTATAGTCCGGCGCACCATAGGGGTGCACACCGGCGAGATACTTTATCTGCGGAATATCCCGCATCGGCAAAATCTCGCGCACCAGCCAGTCGCTATAGTCCGTCACGCTGCGTTTGTCGGCAATGGGATCAAAGATCGTCACCAACAGGTCGACGCCTGCAGCTTTGGCGCGCACAAGCGTCTCGGGTACTTCCTTGCCCCAAAACGAGAGCAAGTGCGCATGCGTATCGGCAAGCGGCGCCAAGGGCACGGGGCAAGCAACCGTTTTCTTTTTCTTGGTAAACGTCACGCGCTCGTCATTAGGCATCATGGATTAGCTCCTGAGCTAGACGGACAAAATCGGCAACGCCAAGCGTCTCGGCGCGCGTGGTGGGTGCGATGCCGCAAGCCTCAAAGGCGGCATCGAGCGCGTCCTTGGCAAAGCCGTTGGCGCTCATGGAATTGCGGATGGTCTTGCGACGCTGAGCAAACGCAGCGTCAATCACGCGGGCCACAAACTCGCGATCAAGCCCCTCGGGCGCTACGCCGTCAACACGGTCGATGCGCACGACGGCCGAATCCACATGCGGCGCCGGCATAAAGCAGCGCGGCGGCACCTCAAAGCGACCCGTCACCTGCGCATACAGGCCGAGCTTTGCCGTATAGCCGCCGTAGGTCTTATTGCCCGGCGTTGCGGCAATGCGATCGGCAACCTCCTTTTGAACCATGACGACGGCGCGTTTGAGCGCGGGCATCGTCTGGAAGAACTGCAGAATGATCGTCGCCGCCACGTTATAGGGCAAGTTCGCGACAAATACCGTCGGCTCACCGCCCGCGGCCTGCTCAATCTGCTCCGGGCACACCTTGAGCGCGTCGCCCATGATAAAGCGGAAGTTGGCATAGTCGGCGGCATGGGCATCGAGCACCGGCTCGAGCTCGGGATCGGCCTCAATCGACGTGACGCACGCCGCCTCCTGAAGCAGCGCAAGCGTGAGCGTTCCAGCGCCCGGACCAACCTCGAGCACGCGCTCATCGCCCGCAAGTTCGGAAAGCTCGCAAATACGCTCGATCACATGGTTGTCGATCAGGAAGTTCTGGCCCAGGCGATGCTTGGTCGCAAGGCCAAACTCCTCCAGCAGCTCCCTTGTTGCCGTGGGGTTTGCCAAAGGCGAAGTTGTCATAGTTGCCTCCTTAGCATGGTGGCGGCGTCTTGAAACAAAAGGGCATGGACCGTTGCGGCCATGCCCTTACACCTAAACAGCAGATTGCCGATATGGCGCGCGGCGTCTTAACCCAGACGCGGGAACAGCGGCTCGCCCTTCTCGACGGGCTGACCACCGGCAAGCAAACCCCAAGCGCAAATGCCCTTGAGGTCGTCGCTCGCGGCCTCGTCCTCGCACGACAGGCGGCGCAGGGCCTCGGTAGAAGTCTGGGGCATGAGCGGCATCAGCAGGTGAGCGGCAATGCGGATGGCCTCGAGGAGGTTGTAGATCACAAACGCCAGCTCGTCGGCCTTGGCCTCGTCCTTGGCAAGTGCCCAGGGCTCGGAGTCCTCGATGTAGTGGTTGGCGGCGTGGATGAGCTCCATAACCTCGTCTTTGGCTCCACCGTAATCGAGCACGTCCATCTTGGCCATGTAGCGCTCGGCCAGGCCATCGGCGATCTTTGCCAGCGGGTTATCGAACGCATCGAACGATGCGGGCTTGGCGGGCGCGCAACCGTCAAAGTACTTGCCGCTCATGTTGAGCGAACGCGAGATGAGGTTGCCCCAGCTGTTAGCGAGATCGGCGTTGTAGACCTGCTCCATGCGATCGAAGCTGATAGCGCCGTCGGTGCCGGGGACCACGTCGGTCATAAAGTAGTAGCGATAGCCCTCGACGCCCAGCATGTCGATAACATCCTGCGGGGCAATGGCGTTGCCACGGCTCTTGGACATCTTCTCGGCCTTGCCAGTCTCGGCATTGCGCACGGTCAGGAAGCCGTGGGCAAAGACGTGCTCGGGCAGAGCCTCGCCAATGGCCATGAGCATAGCGGGCCAAATGACGCAGTGGAAGCGAATGATGTCCTTGCCCACAATGTGGAACTGCGCAGGCCAGCGATAGGCCAGCTCGGCACGGGCCTCGTCGGTGTCGACACCGTAGCCGACAGCCGTCATGTAGTTGAGCAGCGCGTCGAACCACACATAGGTCACATGGCCCTCATCGAACGGAACCTGGATGCCCCAGTCAAAGCTCGTACGGCTCACGGAAAGGTCGTTGAGGCCGCCCTCGACAAAGCTACGCACCTCGTTCATGCGGAATGCAGGCTCGACGAAATCGGGATGCTCGTCATAGAGCTTGAGCAGCTTGTCCTGGAAAGCGGAAAGCTTGAAGAAGTAGGACTCCTCCTGCACGCGCTCGAGCGGACGATGACAGTCGGGGCACAGGTGCTGGCCGACGCTGCCGTACTCCTCGTCACCCTTCTGGACCTGCGTGTCGGTAAAGTAAGTCTCGTCGGGCACACAGTACCAACCGTCGTAGCTGCCCTTATACAGGTAGCCAGACTCCTTCATGCGCTCCCACAGATACTGCACCGCATGATGCTGGCGCGGCTCGGTGGTGCGGATGAAGTCGTCGTTGGAGATCTCGAGTTTGCTCCAAAGCTCCTTGAAGTGCGGAGCCTGGCTGTCGGTCCACTCCTGCGGCGTCATGCCATGCTTGGCTGCGGCCTCGGCGACCTTCTCGCCGTGCTCGTCCATGCCGGTCAGGAACTTGACGTTATAGCCGGCGGAGCGGCGATAGCGAGCCTGGACGTCGGCGATGATGGTGGAATAAGCCGTGCCCAGATGCGGATCGGCATTGACGTAGTAGATGGGCGTCGTGATAAAGAACGAAGGCTTGCTTTGATCCATGGGGTTTGTCCTCCAGAAAAACGTTGCATACAGGGGATGATTCTAACGCAAGGGCTGGATATCCTCCATCTATTGCATATTGAGCACCATGGCATAGACATCGCGCTTGCGGCGTGAATACTTCTGAGACAGGCGCTTGGCCACCGCAGAGGCGGGCTCCCCCTCCTCGAGCGCGGCGCGGATATCCGCGCGCAGGGCCCCATCGGGATCCGCTGCCGCTGCGCCAACCGGCACGATGCCGGCCTCCTCGTCTTCGCTCGGTGGCGCAATGACCAGCGCAATCTCGCCCTTTACTTCGCCGCGAGCACGCAGCCCCTCGGCAAGCTGGGCGGCGGGCCCGCGCAAGACCTCCTCGTGCAGCTTGGTGAGTTCGCGGCAGACGGCAACCTCACGCTGGGGAAAGACCTCCGCCACGGCCTCGAGCGTCGCCACGATGCGATGTGGAGACTCGTAGAAGATGAGTGCGCCGGGCACCACGGCAAGGCGCTGCAAACGGCGTACGCGGTCGCCGTGCTTTCGGCCCAAAAAGCCCTCGAAGAAAAAATGCTCGCAGGGAATACCGGACGAAACGAGCGCTGTGACGCAAGCAGAGGGCCCGGGAATAACTTCGACGGGCACATCGGCCTCACGCGCCGCCTCGACCAGCGCCTGGCCGGGATCGGACACGCTCGGCATGCCGGCATCCGAGGCAAAGGCAAGGGTCTCACCCGCCAGCAGGCGGTCGACCAGACCGGTGGCGCGGCTGGCGATCACATTCTCGTCGCAACGGACAAGCGGCTTGGAAATGCCCAGGTGCATCAGTAGCTTTGAGGTCACGCGCGTGTCCTCGCAGCAGATCGCATCGGCGGCGGCAAACGCCTCGCCAACGCGCGGAGACAGGTCGCCCAGGTTGCCGATGGGTGTTCCGACCACATAGAGTTTGCCCGTATGGGCGCTGTTTTGCGTCATATCAACCTATTCAATCATGCCGCGCTCGAGCGTACCGAGCGCCGCGCGGGCGTCCCATGCTGCGATACGTTTCTCGGTCTTCCACGTTTGGAAGAACCAACCGGCAGCCGGCGCAAACGAAGCCAGCTGATTGGCGATAAACACGCGCTCGTAGGCATTGCGGCCCTCGGGCGTAACCGACGAGTTGGCAAAGATCGCCGCGCCCGACCATTCGCCCACCAGCACGGGGAACCCAGTTGAAATCGCTTCTTTAAGCTCGCGCTTGTTACGCGAAATCGCCGTCGTCAGCCCGCGGGGGCTCGTGATGTCGAGCGCATGCTCGTCGCGGTAATGGTACAGGTGAAGATCCATGTAGACGTTCTTGTACTTGGCGCCGCGCATAAAATGCTTCCACTCGCCGGGATGTCCCGACGACGAGAAGACGACGATCTTATCCTCGGGCATAAACGAACGGACGAGCTCATAGGCATCGCGATAGAAATTGCGCAGGTAGTGGGCCGGAATGCCATCCGTCATGGTAAAGAGGCTCTTGCGGACACTCATCTGCGGCGTATCCAGCAGCTCAATGCCCAGAAGGCTTTCGGCTTCGCCGTAGCGATCGGCCAAACGCTCCAGCACGTCGAGCGCAACGTGACGACCGTTGGTGGACGAATGCCACTCGGCAACAGCCTCCGGCGTGGTGGGCGAATCGTTGGAATCGCCCTGGCCACCGGGCACAGTCGCTAGATCGAGCAGCACGCGAATGTCGTACTTGGCAGCCCACTCAATTGCACGGTCAATGTAGTCGATAACCGAAATGTAGGACGCATCGGACTCCTGCGAGCCAAAGGCATACCAGGGCACCGGCAAACGCACGGCATTGAGACCAATCTGCGCCATACGGCGAAAATCATCTTCGCTTACGAATGTCTCATAATGGCGACGCATGCGCTCGTTATAGGCAGCAGTGCCCATGACTTCTTGCAGTTCCGCCGCATTGGACGCACCTGTCGCCGCGTACAGCGACGGGGTCACCCAAGGCTCGGGAATAAACCAGCCAGAGAGATTAACGCCGAGTATCCTCTCCATCACGGCCCCCTTCGAATCGTGCAGGGCGAACCCGCATCGTATTGCATAGGAAAAGTATCGTTTTGAGTATACCCGCGCACACGGACAGCCGATCGAACGGTCTGCAAAGTGGCGCAAAAGTAGGAGTAATGTCTGGGCGGGCACACCCGAGATGGTACGCCAAGATGTGCACGCGCGCCGAAGGCAGGCGCCGGAAGGCGCATCCCGTTTCTTTGCTCAATAATGGAATGCATTTTCCGCCAGCAGGCCCAACCGGAAAGCATGTCCCGTAATTTCACGTCATTCCGGGTCGCATTTTCCCAAGCGCCCCTAAAGCGGAAAGCGCATCCCGCTCAGGATTGTAATTCTGGGATGCGTTTTCCGCGGGTCCACATAAAAGAAAAGGACCTCTTTGCAGAGGTCCTAGTCAATTCAAGGTGGCGGGGAAGGGAATCGCGTCCGCGCGCTGCGCGGACGGACCGCTGCGGCGCTTGCGCGCCTTGCGAGCTACGCTGGCAAACGCTATCGCGTTTCCTCAGCTCCGCGCCCTCGCGGGGTTCGATTCCGTGCAGGGGCTACATAAAAGAAAAGGACCCCTTCGCAGAGGTCCTAGTCAATTCAAGGTGGCGGGGAAGGGAATCGAACCCCTGACACGAGGATTTTCAGTCCTCTGCTCTACCAACTGAGCTACCCAGCCATTTGAGGTGTGCCTTGTTTCAAGGCTTGATTAGTATAACCAAGGACGCGCTCCGGTCAACCGAGAATTTGAAAAAAGTTTTTGGACACCGCCTCGGTTCTGTAAAGCAGCACGTCAGAGACATCAACCGGCCGCAAGAAGTTTTTCGCCCAGGGCCTTCAAGCCTGCACTCGTTGCAAGACATCGGGCGATACAAGGATTGAAGGGCGTTCCAGCACCGCCCAAGCACCGGGACAGGAGCACATGCGCCAGGGGCGGACATTTTCGTAGCGTGCAAGGATATTGCCGCTGCAATCAATAAAGGCAATGTCGATGGGATAAGCCATAAAACAGGTGTGGACCGAAGAGCAGGACGGAAACGCCATGACGAGCGGCAGTCCGTCAGCCGTAATCGGCACGCGGCCCAGCATGCCGCGCAAGCGTGCGCCAAACGTTTCTGCCACCATAAACTCTGCCGGCGACCAACCGAGCCTATTGAGCGCACGCGCGTAGGCGATATAAGACAAGACGGCGCTCACATGACCACCCCCGGTCGCCACGGATCGACCGTAACCGCGCGCTCGTGCGACAGCTTCGCCGGCGTCCCCAGAGAAACGCCGGCAATGCTGAGCAATCTAGGCCACGGCTCATAGTACATGACGCAGGCATAGGTCCTAAACGTCCCGGACAGAGAGAGCAAGCCGCCGTCAGACGACGCCGAGCTCTGCTCGCTCGAGACCTCGACCTGCAGTTCATAGCCCTGCATAGCCGCCTTAATCTCGGACTGGACACGCACCGAGGCATCGACAGAGCTCTTGTCGCCCTCCCCTTCCGGCGCCACAGCGTGCGCCAGCACGATATCGGGCACCACGCGATCGAAGCGCGCAACGGCGCCGGCAAAGACCATGACGTTGTACACGATGAGCGCAAGCGCCAGCAAAACGGGAGCGACCACTGCCATCTCGACCGTCGCCTGGGCGCGCTCCTCGCGCAGACGCATGCGGATACTCATTACGACCCACCGCCCAAGGCGCCCGCCAGCGTAGCGACATCGACGGTAAGCGGGATGGAACCACCGCCGGGCAACGGAATCTCCGCAAGTGTGAACACTGTACCGCTAATGGTGCGTTCGACTTGATATTCCAACGCCTCGCAAAGCGCCTTGGGATCGGTCACGCCCAACGGAATACTTCGCAGTTTGTCTTGCGCTTGAGAGAGACCGGCAATGTCAGACCCCGGACTCTTAATGACGTTAGCGGAATCGGTCAGCACCGGCTTTCGCAGGCGCAAGTCGCACGGTTCCAAACCCAGCGCCGCCACGGACGCCGAAACGGTATCGCCGAGCCACGATGCAATGGAGCCCAACGCGCCGCTGCCCCCTCCTAGGTCTTTAATCATCTCGTCCATAAGTTCGTCGGCCGAACCTTGGATGTCTCCGTATCCCACAAGCAGGCGTCCCCAAACATCCATGACGCCATCGAGTACGCCGGCAACGCCGCCCGAGCGCTCTTCCAGTGTCGAGAAAAACCGCGAGAGCACGTTGTTTTGCGCCGTCGCGTTGTCGGGAGCCAAGACCGCGGCAGAGATTGCACCGCGACTGCCGAGCGTAACCGGCTTATTGAATGAAGAGTTGAGCTTACCGGGACTGGTCATATCGCCCGAGACCGCAAAGGCGACCACGCCGTTTCGGCCGGGCGGGGCGATACGCGGCCGCTCGCCCGAAAGCGCCTTGATGGCCTGGTCAAACGCATTACCCGCGCGATCGGCTTCGTCCTCGGTCTGACGCATAAGCTCGAGCTCTTTGTTGCGACATTCGACGTAGTCTTCCAGGGCGTCTTTGAACTTGTCAAAGTGGTATTCGAAGCCGTTTTCGATAAATGATGGAGGCATGAGGGCGCGACCCAGGTCAACGACGTCAAATTGGCACTCCTCGCACACATCGTGGCCATCGTAATCGACGACGGATGCCAACCCACCCGGCGACCCATTCTTATAGTTGGGGCATCCGGTCCCATAGTGCAGGTATGTCTTGCCACCCATATCACTCGTAGGCCACATGGCATCGGTGTAGAGCTGGGTTCCCTTCACCTCATCTGGAGTGCGTGGCAGGAATGGAATCTGGGATAAGATTTTTTCACCATCATCTTTAATATACGAGTGATCGAGTTCTTCGATTGCATAAGCGTAAAACGCTTTGCGCGCGACAGACTCCGCTTCCATCTCTACACCCCCACCAAGCGGCCTTTCATTCGCCAGGCGCCGGCGGTAATAGTTCTTCGCACGATTTAGGGCGATTTGCGGCTCCCAATCGATACTCGAAGTATAGTGGCGGTTTTGTTCACCCGATAGCTTTGCCAAGCTCCTCGCGCGTTCCCACATACATGAGTACTTGCCAATCGCATTCTCATCCGATCCGCCACAGTCCGCAAGCCAGGCGCGTTCCTTGGCCTTTGACGTTTTCTCGGACGCTTTCTTCAGTTCCTTGGCAGCATAGTCAAGGTCTTTTGAGGTGCTCTCGATGGCATCGGTCGAGATCTCTGACCCTTTGAGCGCAACAAAGTCCGACTCCGATGTCCTGGGCACGGCGAGCGCTGTGCCGGTATAGGTCACGTTATCGGTATCCTGCGCCGAAACAGCCTGCGTAGCTCGCGCGGCAACCAGATATGGCAGAGCCGTTTCGACTTTTTGCAAACCCTCCGACGCACTTTTGGCAAACCTATTGCGCGTTTTAATAATCTCAATCCCGGTATCGACCATATCGCTTGCGGCTATTTTCCCACCCGGCACCAGCATGGCAACCAAGCCGGTGCCGATTGTGGCAAACCCCGCCAGGCCCAAGCTCAAAATGCTCGCATCCACCACCGTGGCCGCTGTATGGTAGGACGATATCACGTTGGCACCCGCCAGAGCACCGCTATCGGCCGCCACCTGGGTATCCCCGGCACGCGACATACTCCATATCGCCGCCGTCGACGAAAACAGCAGCGTAAGCACCACAAGTATGACGACCGCCGAAGAAAGCGTAGTGTAGGCACCGTCCTCGATAAACAAGTCGATACCGGAGCGGCCCATGAAGCCGCCCCGCTTGCGGCGGGCATTCGACCGGCAACGGCACACGAGCCCTCGCATCATTCGCAGCAGGCGACGCCTAATCCCACGCGGCAATCCACGAATCATAGTCTCCCTCCAGCCATCCGGGACGCGATCGGTACGAAACGTCGACTTTCAACTCAACATTCCCTCCTCCCCCCACATTGCCCATGGCCTGCGCGAACGCGCCGATCACGGGCAGCGGCTTTACATCACCCGCGATAGATACAGACGAAACGCCCCCTGCGCCCGCCCGGCCAAGCTCGATATCCCACGACAGCGGTCCGCCGGCGTGAAAGATCGAGACATCGGGCACCGCGGCGAGACGGCGGCGGGCAAACTCCTTGAGGTCGTCGTCCTCCGCCGTCGTCGTGGTCATGAGCCGCGCCGTCTCGGCGGCGGCAGACTCCATGACCGCGCGCGTATAGAGCAGGCACACCGGCTGCAGCGCAAGCAGGATGAGCGTCAAAAACGTCGGCAGCAAAAAAGCGGCCTCGACCGTGGACTGCGCCCAATCCTCGCGCGCGATATCAATAGAGCGCGATGTCTTTGGCGCCTGCGGCGGCGTCGATAACCGATGTCGAGGCGACGCCATGGGACGCCGCCCGTGCAGCCAACGCCGCCAAGCGTCCGTCGGTGCCGGCGCGCCAAAGCCCCGCAATCGCCAGCACGATGGAAAGCAGCGCCATGGTGACGATGGCGTACTCAACGGTCGATTGGGCAGACTCCTCGCGCAAAACGTCAAGCATTTCACGATCCCTCCTTTGACCCCGATGCTTGCGGAACCAAGCGCACCGCGCGTAAGCGGCACGAGGCGTCGCCGGCATCCGCGGCAACCGTCACCATATCGACCCAGCCGCGCCCATCGCGCACGATGGCGCCCCATACGTTGCCCTTAATATCGAGATAGCCGCTCAGGGCGAGCTGGGCCGTTGGCACCTCGCGGTAGGCGCGTAACATATCCGCCGCTGCCTCGGTCATCGGCCGCTCCTCGGCCCATGTCAGCCGGGCTGCGACTGCGTTGTCCGCAGATGGCCCCGCCGCAGCATCCGCCCGTTCGTCGAGCGCCCGCAGAAAAGTTTGTGCCGTGACGGCGGCATCCCTGTCGGCCGTGTCCCGTGCTTTGTCATCGGGAGGCGCCACCGCGCCCGAGCTCCCATCCGCGACGGCCCCAGAACGCTGCTGTCGCACGGCATTCAGCCCCCAGAGCGTCGCCGCTATCGCCACAATCAGGCAAGCGAGCACCAGCAGCACGCCAACAGAATGCCCGCCTTCTACAGGCTGTTGATGCCGTCTTTGATCGCGTTCCATAGCTTTTCGACGTTGCCCTTAAATGCAACGATGGCAATGATCGCGATTACCACGAGCACGCCGACCAAGATGGCGTACTCGGTGGTACCCTGCGCGCTTTCCTCCTGCACCAGCGCCTTGGCACGTTGACAGGAACGCATTGCACGGTAAAGCGTCCGGCTCCAAACCCTACCCATAACGTCAGCCATTTTGTTCATGTATTCCTCCCTACATCATCCCGCCTGCTCCCAGCAGCGGGCCCAATATGGATAACAGCAGTGCCGGCAAGATGAGCGTGCCGGTGGGAATCAGCAGCTTGACGGGCGCTCGTTCAATCTCGCGCTCGACCGCGGCACGATGGGCGGCGCGGATCTCGCGACTTTGGACAGCAAGGGTCTCGGCAAGCGGGGCACCCAGGGCGAGCGCTTGACCCACCGTAATGGCAAAGGTCTCGAGCGCCCGCACGTCCAGGTCCTGCGCGGCCGCCAACAACTCGTCCTCGCGCGCTCCCACGCCCACCTGCCACGCCATGCATGCCCGTTCAAGCCGAACAGTCAGCGCCGATCGACGATTGGCGCAAAAGATCTCGAGCGCCGCATCGAACGAAAGGCCGGCGGAAAGCCCCAGGCGCACCACATCGATCATCTCGGACACCTCGCCGAGCGAAACCTGCGCTGAGTTGTCCACGCCAAATGCGCCCCTCACCCGCGCAATAGCGGCATCGATCACCGAATGGGCCGCAGCAACGACCAGCACCGCCTCGCCCCTGAAAATCTCCATGGTCTGGCGCACATCCGAGCGCTCCAGGCCCGTCGCGACAAATACGCCGAAGGCGCACAGGCAAGCCGCGGCGGCAACCAGGGCGCTCACAGCTCCACCCGCATAATGCGCCGGATAACCATTAGGGCGACGCCGTTAAGGGCAAGCCCCAGAACCACGGCGCCGGCGCCTACCGGCGTTGCGAGACCGTAGCGAAAATCTGCCGAAAGCAGGGCCAGCACCGCGCACATACCCGCCGGCATCGCCGCGACCATATGCGCCGACATGCGCGCCTGCGACGTTTTGACATCCAGACGGCGCTTGAGCTCGATACGCTCCCCCACCATGCTCGACGCCTCGGACAGCAGATCGGCAAGCGGGGCACCGGTCCGCTGCGACACCTTGAGCGCCAACGTGACAAGCGAAAGCCCGGGGGCGTCGATGCGGACAAGCAGGTCGTCGAGCGCATCGGCAGCCGAAATGCCACAGTCGATCGCCGCCGCTACCCGCAGAAACTCGGTATGCACCGGCTCTTGCGCGTGAGCGCCCACAAACCGCATGCCCTGGGCCAGCGAATGTCCCGAGGCAAGCGACATGGAAAGTGCCGTAAAGGCCTCGGGCATGGCTTCCTCCACATCGCGCTGCTCGCGTCGGTGGTCAAAGATGTCGCGTGCGGCGCCCGCGGCAAAGGGCGCAACCGCCCCCAAAACAAAGCCGATGGGCGATAGCGACACCACGGCAAGCGCAAGGCAGCAGACGCCACTCGATAGCAACAGGAACGCTAAGCGTGAAGCATCATCCTCAACGACAAGACCGATGCGGCGCACGGGAGCCAACGATGCCCACGAACGGGCGATCTTTTTTAGCAGATCGTTTTCCACCAGCTCACGCGGCAGCTTCTCTGCCGCCGTCTCGAGCGTCTGGCGCACCAGCTCCGCCGGCGGCACCCTCGGCACATGAGGCTCCACTCCGCATACCGTCGCGACCGAAAACCCGGCAAGGCCCCCTACGACGAGGGGCACAACGACCTCCATTCGTCCACCTCCTCCTGTGTAAGCGTTCCCGAGCGCAAGCCCTCTGCGATAAACGGCGGCTCGCGGTTGAGGGTCCAGGTGCGCTCGGCGGCATCGAAGGTCACGTAGCGCTCGAGTTCCACGCCACCCGACGCGCCGCGTCGCACCCCCGAATAGGAGGACACAAAACGCCGGCCGTCCGCATGGCGCTCGGACATCACGATGCCGTCGAGCGCCATAGCGATTTGTTCCTCGATAAGCTCGCTCGGCAGATCGATGCCATAGCGCGCAAGCAGCGTCAAACGCACCACGGTCTCTTGCTCGGTGCCCGCATGAAGCGTGGTGAGCGACCCATCGTGCCCGGTGTTCATGGCCTGCAGCATGTCGCAACATTCCGCACCGCGTACCTCACCCACCACAATACGGTCGGGACGCATACGCAGGGCGTTGGTCACCAGGTCGCGGATTGTCACCGCACCCTCACCCTCAATTGAAGCCTCGCGCGCCTCCAGGCGAACCACATGCGGGTGATGCGCGAACTTGAGCTCGGCGGAATCCTCGATCGTCACGATGCGCTCGCCGGTAGATATCTCGCACGATAGCGCGTTGAGCAGCGTAGTCTTGCCCGACCCCGTACCGCCCGCAACCGCCAAATCTTGGCGCAGCGACACCGCACACGAAAGCAGTTGCGCATACCAAAGCGGCAGCGACCCCAGGCCCACAAGCTCGTCCAACGAACAGATGCGATCCGAGAACTTGCGGATAGTAAGGATCGGCCCATCGATCGCCACGGGCGGAATCACCGCGTTGACGCGATAACCCGTCTTGAGGCGGGCGTTGACGATGGGACTGCGCTCGTCGATACGCCTGCCCAGCGGTGAGATGATGCGGTCGATGAGCACGCGGATCTGCTCGTCATCCTCAAACGCATGCTCGATGGGGTATAAGACCCCGCCGCGCTCAAAGAAAGCCGAGCGGCAACCGTTGACCATAATCTCGGTGACGGTGTCGTCCTCGATGAGCGGCTGCAGCGGGCCCAAGCCCACCACGTCATCCAAGATCTCGTTGATGATGGTCTCACGCTCGGGCGTCGCCAGGTCGGTCGGTTCTTCCACGTTGAGTGCCGCCTCCACCGCAGGACGCAATTCCGAGCGGGCAAGAACCGGATCGATGTAGGCACTGATGCGTGCCACCTCGTCGTAGCCCACGCGGTCCATCACGGCCCGCTTGGTGCGGCGCTTGACCGCACGGCGCCGTCCCACATCGACAGGTGCCGTCGCCGCTGCCGCACCGGCTGCTTTAATTCTCGTTTGCAGGCTCATCGGCAATCACCCTCACGCGACCAGGGAAGGCGGATGCGCGGGCGTTCGGTGCGCGTTGCACGGTCGGCGACCATATCGCTCCAAGGGCCGACGGCGCACCCCAGTTCCACGAGCATCTCACGCGTGGCCTCGCGCACGCTGGTCGCAAAAGCGCTGGTCTGCCCCACTGCCTCGTCAGCGCGCCCAAACGCCATGAGCGCGGCGAGATCCTGCCCGCCATCGGCGATACGAATCTTGGAGCTCAACGCACAGGCAATCTCAAAGCGCATGGCGACATCCTCGTCCGCCCCACGCGCGCCAAATCGGTTGAATACGGCGCTCATGCGCGTGCGCGGCACGCCCACACGGCTCGCCAGCTCAATGACGCGCGCTGCAGACGTCGCGGAAGAAACTGCCGCATCACCCACGACAAGGCAACGGTCGCACGCTGCCACCGCAGCCGCCACGGCATCGCCCCAAAAGACCGAGGTATCGATAAGGACCACGTCGGACTCACGACGCAAGATGTCGAGCAGCAGCTCTACCGGACGCGCCATGAGCTCGGCGCGCTCGGGCGCTGCGACAGGCCCCCAAAGCGTAACGCCTGGGGCAACGCGCATCGATGCAGCGACCACGTCTTGCTCCGCAAGTGCGCCCGCGACCGACGGCTCAATAAGTGTCGCCATGTCATGCGGGGCATCGGCGCCCAGCAAGTCGTAGAGATTTCCAAACATTAGGTCCAAATCGAGTACGGCAGCTCGCAGACCCAGCAACGAAGCGGCATGCGCCATCGTGGCGACAATCGTCGATTTGCCACAGCCGCCCGAACCCGAAATGGCGCAGATGACCGGAGCTCGATGCGACGTCGACGCAGTGTCTGCCAGCGGTGCAGGGGCTGACGACGTGGGCGGCAACGTCCCCGTCTCGCCAGCCGCACCCAAGTGCTGCGTCCACGCCGGCACGGCAGGCTGCTCAAACGGTAGGGGCGGAACTGGGGATTCCGCTGTCACGTCGACGTGCGGGCCATCACCCGCGACAAGGCCCTCGACCTCATCGAGTCCATCGGCCAGGCTCACGCCGTGCACGTATCCCATATCTACGGCCAGGAGGTCTTCGCCATACGGCACCGACGCTCCGACGTCACCACATGCAAGGGGGCCCGGGGGGCGCCGAACATGCTCGGCTTCCGCTTTCCCATAATCATCAACACGCGGGCCTCTTGTAGCGCGAGGCGCCCCGGGTTCCCTATCAACAAAAACATCGGGCTCAGGCGACACGCCCCAATCGGAATCAACCGCTCCCTCGCCCACATGTCCGCTGCCGCATATGCTGTGCGCAGCGATGACCTCGGTCGCCCCCGCGCGAAACAGCCCCTCGATATCCGACGGATCGAGCGCCTCTATCAACACGACGACGCGGCTCACGCGTCCTTCGGCAGTCAGGCGCGCTACGGTCTCTCGCACATCTTTAGTATCAAACAGGGATGCCGCGATAATGGCAGCGCCACGGCGCGAAGGAAACGCCCGAGCCATAGACACCAACCCGTCTAGGTCGCCCACGCGAAGCACCTGCGCGCCCGCATCGCGGCCCTCGACTTCCTGCTGCAGCAGTCCGTAATCGCCACACGCGCAGCACGCAAGCCAGATCGCTTTCATCACTCGTCGCCTCCGCTCTTTTTGCCGCGTGCCGTGGCGGGAATCGTCAAGCTTACCGTTCCCTTGCCCGAGGCTCCCAGCAATTCCTTGACATCTTTGGGGTCGGCCGCCAGCGTCACCCACTCGACCTTGCCTTCGCGCGTGGCACCGGCCTCGTCGCTGGTATCAATCACATACGCGCCGCACAGCCGGTCGGTCACGCCGTCTTTTTGCACGTACACATCCACGTAGCTGCCCACGCCTGCGGCTCCGCCCACCGAATGCTCGGCATCGACCGCCACCGAAACGGCAACCTTGCCCTTGGGCACCTCGAGCGTATGGCTCTCGGCTTTGGTGTAGACATCGCAGACCACGGCATTTTTGGGAATACGCGAGGTCGTCACGTCGCCACGCACCTGGCGCAGTTCGGTAGCCGCATCGCGCGGCAGCAGGCTCGCGAGCCACTCTTGGGTTACGACATTGGTCTCGTCGAGGGTCTCACCCACATCGATATCACGTGCGGCAACGCAAACTTCGACGCGATCGCCGCCGTATTTGGCCAAGGTTTTGGCCTGGGCCTGCTCAGCCCGCGAACGAACCGATGACCCGTAAACCATGCAGAGTGCCGCGGCGAGCACGCCCGCTGCCAGACTGATGGCGATGCGCTTGCTCTTGTTCACGGCAGCTCCTCTCAAGACAGCACTGGGCGGATGGGATGCCCGTACCACTATTGTCCGAGCGGCCAAGCAACAAAACAGCGCGATCACCATCTTGGTTTTAAGTGTCAAACCAATTACCAGCCAAGAGCTGACCAACCCGTCAAGCCCGCGGCAAGGTTTTGGTCAGCGCGTCGGCAAAACGCTCATTTAAGGGCGCATCGCCAGTAAAAAAGCCGCCTCCCGCACAGTTGGAAGACGGCTGTCATAGATAAATTCAATTACAGATGGACATCGGGATCGAGCATTTGGGCACTCACACGCATGGATGACGCCAAGTTTTGGAACGTTTCCAGGCGCAGGCCATCGATCTGCCCGGCATCGGCGGCATCGCGAACGGCGCAGCCCGGTTCGTGGGTATGCGTGCAGTCGCCAAACCGACACGCACGCGACGCCTCGACGATCTCGGGGAAGGCACGCGCTAGGCCCCGCTCGTGACCAACGAGTGGCAAACTGCGCAGGCCCGGAGCGTCGGCAATGACGCCGGCGTCGCCCGGCAGCGCCACCATCACGCGCGCGACCGTGGTATGGCGGCCTTGGTCGTCGCGCTCGCGCACACCACCGGTAGCCAGCGCATCGTGGCCCAGCAGCGCATTGAGCAGCGTCGACTTTCCGGCCCCCGACTCACCCAGGATCATGGCGCACGTTCCCGCCGGAACACAGGCGCGCACCTCATCCAAACCACGGCCTTCGGCAGAGGACGTCACGATCACGCGCACGTCCGGGCCCACCAGACGGCGCACGCGATCCAGATCGCGCTCGAGTTCCGCGGCCTCGCAGCGGTCGGCCTTGGTAAGCACCACCACCGGCTCGGCATCGCAGTCGAGCGCCAAAACCAGCGAGCGCGCCACGCGGTCGAGCAGCACCTCGCCGGCGCCAAGTGCCTGCACGATCAGCACGCTATCCACGTTGGAACAAAGCACCTGACGCTCGCCGCGGGCGCGGCCACGCCAACGCTCAAAACTCGTGCGTCGCGGCAGGACGCATTCGATTACGCCCATGTCGTGCCCGGGTGCACGACGCACCGCCACACGGTCGCCCACAGCCGGCAGCAGTACCTCGTCCTCGCCGCGCGACTTGGCAAACCCCACGGCATGCTCGGCACGAAAGGTATCGTCGGCCGTCACCACCAGCGGAAACCCGCGATCTAAGCGCACCACGGCGCCCAGTTGCATCTGCTCGGGCTCCTCGGCTTGGGCGCAAAAATCGTCAAATGCTGCCTGCTGAGCCGCGGCGACCGGCAGATCGCCAAACGCCGGAACATCCTGCAGCGCATCGAGTCCCGGCACGCTCGCCAGCAGCTCCTCAGCAGACGCGGGGGCTTCGGTCGCAAGCTTCCGACGACGATCACGCTTGGCCCGCGCCCCCGTCGTCTTTTTCTTCGCCTTAGCCCTAGCCTTGCCCACAAGCGCCTCCCAGCACCACAAATCACAACTGAGCAGGTATTTTAAATCAAAAAAAGCTGGCCGGGCAAAGCCCTAACTCAAAAAGAGCCGGTCGAGCAAACGCTCGACCGGCTCACAAACTTTCCCTCAGCCCTTTATCATCCGCGCGGGAGAAAAGCCAGCAAGGATGCCGCAGGGCCCGCCCGCCGGGAGGGGTTTCCTAAGGGCACATCCCGCAGCCGCAAAGCGGCGAGGACGTGCCCGTGGAAACCCCGCAGGCGGTCGGGCCCGGACAGGAACGTTACTCTTTTTCGACTGCGCGCATGATCGCCTTGTAGATCTCCATCAGCGGAATGATCAGGAAGGCAAGGCCCAGCGCGGCGATAACGCCCTTGAGCTCAAGCGTCACGGGGCCAAAGAACATCTCGGCAAGCGTCGGCTGCACGGTTACGATCACCGTCAGCACCAGCGCCAGCGCGGCAGAGGCCCACAGCCACTTGTTCTGCTTCTTCATCTTAAACAGCGACGTGCGACGGCTGCGCATGTTAAAGCAGTGGAAGATCTCGACCATGTTGAGCGTGATGAAGGCCATCATCACGCCTTCCTCGTCGGCGACGCCGGCGATCATATCGGAGATGTGGATGTAGCCCATGTCAAAGTACACGCCCACAAAGAAGCTCGCCAGCACCAACGCGGCAATGATCAAGCCCTGGACCACGCAGTCCAGGCCCATATTGCCGGCAAAGACGCCGTCCTTGGCGTTGCGCGGCTTGCGCTTCATGATGTCGCCCTCGGCATCCTCCATGCCCAGCGCGAGCGCGGGGAAGCAGTCGGTGACCAGGTTCACCCACAGCAGCTGCACCGGCTGGAAGATGGTAAAGCCGATGAGCGTGGCGATAAACACCGAGAACACCTCGGCAAGGTTGGCCGAAAGCAGGAACTGGATGACCTTGCGGATGTTGTCGTAGATGCGGCGACCCTCTTCGCAGGCACCGATGATGGTGGCGAAGTTGTCGTCGGCAAGCACCATGTCGGCGACGTTCTTGGTAACGTCGGTACCGGTGATGCCCATGCCAACGCCGATGTCGGCACGCTTGATGGACGGGGCGTCGTTGACGCCGTCGCCCGTCATGGCCACGATCTGGTCGCGCGACTTCCAAGCCTCGACGATACGGGTCTTGTGCTCGGGCTGGACGCGGGCGTACACGCCGTAGTCCTCGATGTGCGCGTCGAGTTCCTCGTCGCTCATGCGATCGAGGTCGGCACCGGTGATGGCATGGCTGCGATCGGTGACGATACCCAGCTGCTTGGCGATGGCCACGGCGGTGTCGATGTGGTCGCCCGTGATCATGACGGTGCGGATACCGGCATCGTGGGCCTCGCGGATGGCGTCGGCGACCTCGGGGCGGACCGGGTCAATCATGCCGGACAGGCCGCAGAAGACCAGGTCGTGCTCGAGCGCGGCGGGGCTGCAGTCGCTCGGGACCTCGGTGTAGGTGCGGCTTGCCAGCGCCAGCACGCGCAGGGCCTCGTCGGCCATGGCCTTGTTGGCGGCCACGAGCTCGGCACGACGCTCCTCGGTCAGGGGGACGACCTTATCGCCCTCGTAGATGTGGGTGCACAGGCCGATCACCACGTCGGGCGCGCCCTTGGTGTATTGCTCGTACTCGCCGTCCAGGGTCTCAACGACCACGGACATCATCTTGCGGCCCGAGTCAAACGGGGCCTCGCCCACGCGCGGGTGCTCGGCAGTCAGACCAGTGAGGCCCGCCTTTCCGGCATCGTTGACGAGCGCGCACTCGGTCGGCTCGCCCACGGCCTCGCCCAGTTCCTCGTCCCACTGGGCATCGGAGCACAGCGCCATGCCTGCCAGGAACTTCTCCTTAGGCGCAGCGAGCTCGTGCTTGACGACGGTCATCTTGTTTTGGGTAAGGGTACCGGTCTTGTCGGAGCAGATGGTCTGCGTGCAGCCGAGAGTCTCGACGGCAGAGAGCTTGCGGATAATTGCCTGGCGCTTGGCCATCTTGGTCACGCCAAGCGACAGCACGATGGTCACGACGGCGACCAGGCCCTCGGGGATGGCAGCGACGGCGAGCGAGACGGCGACCATAAAGGTGTCGAGCAGGGCAGTCGGGTCGGTAAGGACGTTGCCCACGCCGTGGCGGACGATGTCGACGCCAAAGATCACGACGCAGATGACGATCACCATAATGGTGAGGATACGGCTGAGCTCGGCGAGCTTCACCTGCAGCGGCGTGAGCTCTTCCTTGGCCTCGGCCAGGGCACCGGCGATCTTGCCCATCTCGGTATCCATGCCGGTGCCGACCACGACGGCGCGGCCACGGCCGTACACAACGGTGGAGCCCATGTAGCACATGTTCTTGCGGTCGCCGAGCGGCACGTCATCGGTGCCCGCGGCAAGCTCGATCACGTTGGCGTGCTTCTCGACCGGCACCGACTCGCCGGTGAGCGCGGCCTCTTCGATCTTCATCGTGGCGCTCTCGAGCACGCGGCAGTCGGCCGGGACGGAGTCGCCCGCCTCGAGCATGATCACGTCGCCGGGTACGAGCTCGGCGCTCGGCAGGTGCACGAGTTTGCCGTCGCGTAGAACCTTGGACTGCGCGGCGCTCATCTCCTGAAGGGCCTCGAGGGCCTCCTCGCTCTTGGCTTCCTGGACCACGCCCAGCACCGAGTTGACGATAACGACGAACATGATGATGGCGACATCGGCAAAGTCCGCCTCGCCCTTAACCATGCCCGTGAGCGCGCTGATAACGGCGGCAACGATCAACATGATGACCATGGGGTCGGCCATCTGCTCAAAGAAACGCTTCCACAACGGCGTCTTCTCGGCTTCCTCAAGCTTGTTAGGGCCTGTCTTGGCGAGGCGCGACGACGCCTCGTCGTTGCTCAGGCCGAGGTTCTCATCGACACCTTGGTCGCTGAGCACCTCCGCCGCGGCGGACAGGTATTCCTTTTGCATATAGAGTCCCCTCCTGGGATTCGGGCCACTCAGCAGATTGATGCCCGATCATAATTCCCAGGAGAAGGGCAAGGGCTCATCAAGGCTGCCGTGCTGAGCGGCAGTTGATAGTGGAGCTATGGTACCCCAAAGCGACGCGTCTAGCCAAAACAATCCATTTGGAAATATGGTCCGTATGCAACGATGCGGACCGTGTGATGCTCAATACTGATAAAACGTTTTTTCTTAGGCGCGTCGCCAAACTAAAATATCACCCAGATAGCAGCGGTTAGAGCGGTTGGTAAAGTTTTTTCATATACCGTTTTTCCCGTAAAAAATGAACTTCTAATTCGGCATACGGTCGATTTTTTGGGGTATTCGGTCGGTATTTCGTTATAATCAACTCAGTTTTATTTCTTATGGTTTATCTATCAGCGCAAGACGATGTCAGATGGAGGTCTGAATGTACAAGCGCACTAAGATTGTATGCACCATGGGTCCCGCCTGCGATAGCGACGAGACCATCCGCGAGATGATCAAGGCGGGCATGAACGTCGCCCGTTTTAACTTCTCGCACGGCTCCTACGACGAGCACCACGGTCGCATCGAGCGCGTCCGTCGTATTTCCAAGGAGCTCGGTATGCCCGTCGGCATCCTGCTCGACACCAAGGGCCCCGAGGTCCGCACCGGTCTTCTGGTCGACGGCAAGAAGGTTGCCGTCAAGACCGGCGACAAGATCGTCGTCACCGCTCAGCCCACGTCCGAGGATTTCCACGGCACCGCTGAGCACATCTCCCTCGACTACCTGGCTCTGCCCTCCGAGGTCGAGAAGGGCTCCCTCATCCTGATCGATGACGGCCTGGTTGCTCTCGAGGTCGAGTCCGTCGACGGCCAGGACATGACCTGCGTCGTCAAGAACGACGGCCTGATCGGCGAGCGCAAGGGCGTCAACATGCCCAACGTCAACATCTCGCTGCCCGCCATCACCGAGCGCGATCGTCAGGACATCCTCTTTGGCCTGACCGAGAACATCGACTACATCGCCGCTTCCTTCATCCGTGACGGCGAGTCTGTCCGCGGCATCCGCGAGCTTTGCCGCGAAAACGGCGGCGAGCACGTGACGATTTTCCCGAAGATCGAGTGCGCCCTGGGCGTCGAGAACTTCGATGAGATCCTCGAGGCTTCCGACGGCATCATGGTCGCCCGTGGCGACCTGGGCATCGAGATCAAGCCCGAGCTCGTTCCGCACATCCAGAAGGAGATCATCGCCAAGTGCAACGCGGCCTACAAGCCCGTTATCACCGCTACGCAGATGCTCGACTCCATGCAGCAGAACCCGCGCCCGACGCGCGCCGAGGTTGCCGACGTTGCTAACGCCATTTACGACGGTACCGACGCCGTCATGCTGTCCGGCGAGTCCGCTGCCGGTAAGTACCCGGTCGAGGCCGTCAAGATGCAGGCCAGCATCGCTCTCGAGACCGAGAAGTACCTCCCGGCTCACGCTCCGCTCGAGGTTCCGACCGATGCTCACGGCACCCGCGTCGTCAACAACGTTGTGGGTATGTCCGCTGTGAACATGGCCACCACCGTTGGCGCCAAGTGCATCACCGTGCCGACGACCACCGGCCGTACCGCTCGCCTGATCTCGCACTTCCGTCCCAACATGCCGATCTGCGCGTTCTCCCGCCACGAGTGGGCCGTCCAGCAGATGATCATGTACTGGGGCGTTATCCCGCACAAGGCCGAGATTACCCAGGGCACCGTCAACGGCACGATCGTCAAGGCGATCGAGACCGCTAAGGAGCTCGGCTACGTCGAGGCCGGCGATTTGACCGTCGCTACCGCCGGCGATCCCCGTATGAGCGTCCAGCTTGAGGACAAGGTTTCCTCGACCAACGTCGCCTACGTCGCTCAGGTGCGCTAAATCGCACTTGCTAGCACGCTTGCATTGCAAAGGGCCCGGAAGGCTTTGCCTTCCGGGCCCTTTTTCTGTGCGCCGATGCCTACCGCACGGCATGACACGCACCCATTTCTTTACCAAAAGCGCGAAATCCGCCCTCCGAGGCCCAAAAAATAAAGCCCCAAGCGCTAAAAGTGTTCGCCCGGTGGCAAACCCACACCTCACACAGGGCTGATAAATCGTTTTAGCAAGGTCTAAATCGACCACGTTTTCGGAAGTGCGGGGAAAAATTGCCTACCCCGGAGCACAAGCCCTTTTATTTCAACAAAACCCCTGATAAAGTTGACTTAAATACCGCTTGTGGTTGACCTGTTTGTCTTTTTCCCCGCACTTCCGAAACCGATAGCTTTTCTAGCCCAAACTACGCTCAAACGATCGGATCGCTATGTCATTTCTTGCCTGCGGACCCACGGCTTTTCAGTACTATCGCATACCGCCCCAGATACTGGGACTCTATCCGGCAATCCTGCCGCCCGACCATGACCATCGCTTGGTGCATTACTCAAAACAACCAGTATTTAAAGACTTGCTCGGCACACCAGTCTGGAGATTCGTGGGCGAAAGAAAACAGCGCGCGAACGGAAAGCTATTTCATAGCCGTCTGCTAACCCAAGAGCCGCCTCCTGGGTCGTTTAGGCAGACTGAGCATGGATTTGATGTCACGTCGCCCGAGTTTACGCTGCTCAACCTTGCTACGCAGGTCTCACGCAACCAGTTACTCATGGCTTGCTACGAGATGTGCGGCTCCTTTGCAGTGTTCACGCCTTGTAAACGGGCGCAGCAGCAGCTCGATGAAGCAATTTCGCTTAAGCTCATTCCGCCCGACTGTGGTTGGAAACGTGTTGTCGACACCAAGGGCAATGACACCAACTTGTGGAAGCGCACGCCGCTTCTTTCCGCAGCGGATATCGCCGCGTTCGCCAAGCAGGCCGCAGGCCTGCGCGGCGTTAAACAACTGCGCTGGGCGGCCGAGCACATGACGGGACAGACCGCCTCGCCCTTCGAAGTACAGACCTCCATGCTTGTCTCGCTCCCCCGCAACGAGGGCGGCATGGGCATCAATATCGCAAACAACGTGCGCATCCCACTCAGCGACGCCGCGCGCTCACTGTATGACAAAACCTGCTGCTACGCCGATATCCTCATAGAGAGCAGCACCGACAGCATGGGCGTCATTCTGGAATGCCAAGGCCGCTCCGCCCATGACAGCGAAGCCGCGAGCCTCTCCGATGCCGAGCGCATCACCGCCCTCACAAGCATGGGCTATGACGCTATCCAGATAACCTATGATCAAATCAAGGACACGAAGAGCTTTAACTGCATCGCCGAGCTAATTCATAAAAAGGCGGGGCTCCCTTACGTTCCAAAATCTAAGCTGGAACTCACTGCCGCAGAAACCCTTCGGCGGGAGCTATTGGTCGATTGGGATGAACTGTTCACCGTTAAGCCGGTCAGCTAGCAGCTAGCGATCAGAGGGACTGCGGGGACGTCAGAAGCGGCAACGCGGGCGGCAAAACCCGCCTCGGTTAGCTCGACGACCTCGGTAAACGTTGCGTCAAAGAACTCTTCGGTCAGCAGACGGTACGGCGGATGATCCGGATCGCCGGGGTTTTCGCGCACAATCTCGTGCATAACGCCAATGGTCTTGAGCACATACTCTTGTGGAATCGAATACTGACCAAACTGGGCCGCCGCGGTATAGAGGCGATCGGTCGCACGCGGGATAGAAACGATGCCGAGCGTCTTGCCAAACCAGTCAAAGTCTCCCTGCTTCTTAATGCGGAACTCCTCGCACGGCTTGCCGCCGCGCGCCTCGAGATATTGGTTCACGCGCGTGTTCCACACGGTATCGGCCACCAGATGCGACCAAACGCCCAGCGTCAAATCGAGCAGCGACTGCGCCACGTCATCGGGCGCGAGCGAAAACTCGGCGGCGCCGGGGCCGTCAACCGGCTCGGCGTCTTTGTAGCGCTGCGGATAGTGCACCCGATTGAGCCTTTCACGCTCTTCGACAATCGAGGTCGCTGCAGCCGGCGCACCCGCCGGCGCACCTTTAAGCAACGGCGCCACATAGGTGTCCCAAAACTCATGCTCGCGTGGCTTAGGAATGGGCTCGGGCTTGGCAAAGTGCGTGATGCGATACGGGATGGGGTCGGCAATACCGGGAACCATGTACCCCACAAAAATGTCCGGAACCACGCTGCCAAACAAAAAGGCATTGCGGTCGCGCACGTTATCGGCAAGCGCGCCGGCACGCGCCAGAAGTCGTTCCGTCTGAGCGATATGAATATTCCAGCTTGGCATAGCTACCCCCGTAAAAACCCGGATAACTATACCATTCGCAGCAAGTCACGTGCGCGGCCGCAACCCCACTATGCGGCAACTATTCTGCTGCACCGTTTTCGGTTCCATATGATGGCACGGGAGCCTCGACCACGTGGTGATATCGATCGATATAAATCGCACGGGCCCCAAGACGTCGTACTAAATCCTGATGATGCGTGCTCATCAAGACCGTCTTACCGGCAGCAACATAAGCCAGTAGAAAGTTAACCACGATGTCGCAAGATTCCTCGTCAAGTCCGTTGGTAGGCTCGTCGAGCACCAGAATATCGGGGTTCATCGACACGACGGCAGCCAGCGCCACACGCTTCTTTTGCCCGCCCGAAAGCTGATAGGGCGAAGCATCGACCAGATCGGCAACCTGAAACAGCCCCATGGCATCACGGACGCGGCGCCCGAGCTCGTCCGCCGAAAGCCCCATTTGAGCCGGGCCAAACGCGACCTCCTCGCCGACCGTGGCGCAAAAGAGCTGTGCATCGGCGTTTTGGAACACGAAGCCCACGCGCTGATGGAACCGCTGGGCCATCGCGGAATCCTTGAGATATGCCGCATCGACCACATGTCCATCAAACAGGTACGTACCCGCATCCGCAAGCTCAAGGCCGTTGATAAGCCGCATGATCGTCGTCTTGCCGCAGCCGTTGGGTCCAAGCAGCGCAACCAGCTCACCGCGATTAACCTGCAGCGACACGCTATCGACCACCGTATGGCCCGCATAGGAAAACACCACGTCGCGAAACTCGATGAGCGGCGTGGCCTTGGCGCCGGCAGCACCGCTCGCACCCATCGCACCATTTGTATCGTTTGCCAAAACGTCGCCCTTCCCTGTTCACATCGACGGCTTGACCGCCCGCGCTACAGCACCGCGCACAACACGGCGAGCAGCACCACAACGGCCGCATAGACCGCGTCGCGCCAGCCAAAGCCGTTCCGTGCAGGCGCCGGATATGCGCCGGCAAAACCGCGGCAAAGCATAGCCTCGTCCATCGCGCGGCTGCATTCCATCGCCTTGATAAAGGTCATGCCCATGATACCCGCGATCGAATCGGTACGCGAAAATCCTGCAGGCGCACAGCCAACGCTGCGCAGCAAGACTGATTCGCACAGGTCGTGCGCCGTGCGTCCCAGCACCTCGATGTGTTTGAGCGCCATATCAAACGTAAAGATAACCTCGTCGGGCAGGTGCAGCATCTTAAGCGCCGCCGACATGCGACTCCAGGTAAGCGTCCACGAAACGCCCAGCACCAATGACACATTAACAAAGGTCTTGAGCGCAATCTTGAGCATGGCGCCCGTGGCAGAAGCACCCAGCAGCAGGGCAGGCAGCGCCAAAACCACGGCAAACCCCGCGGCAGCCAACGCCGGCACAAAGGTCGCGTGCAGCCCGCGTGCGGGGCGCACCGCAACGAGCACCAACGCGATCGCTGTCATCAGCATCAAGTACAGCGGGCTCTGCGTCAGGCATACGCACAGGACGCAGACGAACATCCCCACCAAACGCACTGGCGCCGAAACGGAAGAAAGGGCGCGGTCGATAATCGACCCGCCCTTATGCGCGCCGCCGCCTAGGCGAACCCGCTCAAGCAGGCTCGCCAGGTGCAGGACATTCTTTTGCATCACACGATGCCGAGCCCGCGGGGGCTCATAACGCTGCTCGGCCGCAAGCCAGCTAGGCAGCTCGACCGTCGCCATGGGCTCCGCTTTCCTTAACCGTCAGCGAGATCAGGCGAAAGGCGATGGTGAGTACCGCCACGCCAATCACGCCCGAGAGGATATACATGGCAGCCTGGCCGGCAAAGCCAAGGCCCTGCTCCTCGGAATAGGCCTGCAGATAATCGCCCGTGGGCAGGGCATCGGCAAAGGTCGGGGTATCGAGACCGACCGAAGTCTGCAGACTGTCGTCACCAGCCTCCTGAACGGCGGTCGCGGCGCCCTCAGCGTCCCACTCGCCCCATGCGTCACCGGTGGCCAGCAAGCCGAGCGGCGTGGCCACGACAAGCACGGCGACCAGGATGAGCGTGGGGACCAGCGAGGTCTTCTTGGCAGCAGCGCCCTCGGCAGCAAGCTGGCCATCGGCGGCCTCGGGCCCGACGATAACGCTCGGCGCCGTCTTCTTAATGAAACCGTAGATGGCGGCCGTCGCCACGCCCTCGACCACGCCGGCTACCAACATGTGCGGGATCATCATGGCCGGAATGGCAATAGAGAGCGGGAAGGGGCAGTACAGCGGAGCGCCCGAAGCGTTGGTAAAGAACATCGGCTGAATACCAAACTCGATCGCCGTGCACAGGGCCGCCAGGCACAGGCCGACCCAACCGCTTACGACGGCCGAAACCGAGGTGCCCCAGCTCTTGTCGTGCAAACGGCTGTTGAGCGCACGGAACACGATAGCGGCGGCAAACGGCAGCACGAAGGCCATGTTAAAGCAGTTGGCGCCAAAGGACAGGATGCCGCCGTCGCCAAACAGCAGCGCCTGCAGCGCCAGCGCGACCGAAACCGCGATGGCCGCGGCCTCCGGGCCCAGCAGCAGCGCGATGAGCGCGCCGCCGACGGCGTGACCCGTGGTACCGCCGGGCAGCGGCACGTTGAACATCATGAGCAAAAAGGAGAACGCGGCGCAGATACCCAGAAACGCCATGTGCTCGCGATCGAGCGTGGCGCGCACCTTTTTGATGCAGTGAACCCACACAGGGACCATCGCCACTGCCATGACGGCATCGGTCTGCGGGGACAGATAATTATCTGGAATGTGCATGTACGCCTCCCGGTTATCGGCGCACAGAATTACAACGCCGCTTAAATCACCTTGCCAGTGTTACGTATTGTCAGATTCGTAACACGCCACGGGCTATCATAGCAAAACGGCGCACTGCCGACAAAGCAGCACGCCGTTATGCAATGCGCGTGTCATATATGCAGGCTCAGCAGTGCCTTATACCGAGGATAGCAGTCACGTAAGGCTCGGCAGCAGCCACCGCTGACCCATACCCCAGTGCAGGACCTAGCCGCGGACCTCGCCGTTTACGCCCTTGCACACCTTGGTGACGATCTTCTGGTGCGCTTTTTCGACCTCTTCGCTGGTAAGCGTGTGGTCGTCGGAACGATACGTAAGCGCAAAGGCCATGGACTTCTTGCCCACGCCCACGCGGACCGGATCGCGGTAGACGTCGAACAGACGCACACCCTCGAGCAGCTTGCCGCCGGCGCTGGTAATGCGGCGCTCAAGGTCCTCGCAAGTCACGGAGTTGTCGACCACGATAGCAAGATCGTGCTCAACAGCCGGGTACTGCGAGAACTCGCGGTAGTTCTCCTGGTTGCGGGCGCCCTTGATCAGCTTGTCCAGGTCGAGCTCAAAGGCAACGACGACCTCGTCGATACCCATGGCCTCGCGCGCCTCGGGGTGGATCTCGCCGACCCAGCCCAGCACGGTGCCGCCAGACAGAACCTCGGCGGCACGGCCCGGCTGCAAGAAGGCATAGCCCTCGCCCTCGACGGGACGGAAGCGAACCTTCTCGATGCGCAGCTGGGCGAGCAGCTCCTCGACAATGCCCTTGCCAAAGAAGAAACGCAGCTTGCGGTACTTCATGTTCCAAGACTGCTCGCTCCACTGGCCCGAGAGCACGCCCGCCACGGACTTAGTCTCCTTGGGCAGGCTGGCGTTCTCGCGGCCGTGGAACAGGCTGCCGACCTCGTACAGGTGCACGTTGGGCGTGCCATGGGCCTCGTTATAGGCCACAGACTGCAGCAGGCCCGGCAGCAGCGAGCGGCGCATCTCGGTCTGCTCGGCCACCAGCGGGTTCATAAGTACCACGGGGCAGCCGCGGCCCTCGGTGGACATGCCGATCTTCTCCAGGTCGCCCGGGGCGGCAAAGCCAAAGGTCGTGGTCTCGTTGAGGCCGCAGGCGCGCAGGATCTCGCCGACCTTGCGGGTGAGCTTCTGCTCGCGGGTCAGGCCACCGATGTGGTTCTTGGCAGCCGGGATGGTCGCCGTCACGCGGCCCATGCCCCACAGGCGCAGGACCTCCTCGATCAGGTCGATCTCGCGCGGCAGGTCGGGGCGGAAACTCGGCGGGGTAACCATAAAGTCCTCGCCGTCGCGCTCGACGGTGCAGCCCAGGCGGGTGAGCGAGCGCTCGATAAAATCGGGCTCGATGTCGGCGCCGCAGATGGCGTGCACGCGGGCCAGGCGCAGCTTGATGCTGTCGATGGTCTTGGGCGCGGGGAACACATCCACGTAGCCGGGAGCGACCTCGCCGCCGGCGATCTCCTCGATGAGCGCGCAGGCGACATTGGCCACATCCACGCAGCCGGTCTCATCGACCTGGCGCTCAAAGCGGATGGAGGCGTCGGAGATCAACGACAGGTCGCGGCTGGTGTGCGAGGTACGGCCGGCGTCGAAGCAGGCGCTCTCGACCATCACGTCGACGGTGTCGTCCTCGATCTCGGAATCCATGCCGCCCATAACGCCGGCCAGCGCCACGGGGCGCTCGCCGTCGGTAATGAGGCCCATGCCGGCGTCGAGCGTGCGCTCCTCGCCGTCGAGGGTCGTGAACTTCTCGTCCTGCTGGGCGGCGCGAACCACCACGCGGCGATGACCATCGCGCTCGGCAAAGGTGTCCAGGTCAAAAGCGTGCAGCGGCTGACCGGTGAGCATCATCACGTAGTTGGTGATGTCGACGATGTTGTTGTGCGGACGCACGCCCAGGGCGTTAAGACGCTTGACCATCCAGTCGGGCGAGGGGCCGACCTTCACGTTGCGCACGATGCGGGCGACATAGCGGTCGCACAGGCCCTCGTCGGCGATCTCGACCGAAAGCTCGTCGTCGGTCGCGCGGCCGGTCTCCGCCTTGATGGCGGGCAGCTCAACGTGGAAATCGCGATCGAAAATGGCACCGGTCTCACGGGCCATGCCGATCATAGACAGGCAGTCGGGGCGGTTGGGCGTGATCTCGCAGTCGAGCACGGTATCACTCGAGCCCACATACTCGGCAAACGGCATGCCGCAGGGCGTATCCTCGGGCAGGATCATGATGCCGGAGTGGTCGCCACCCAGGCCGAGCTCGCGCGCGGAGCAGTTCATGCCCATGGACACGACGCCGCGAAGCTTGCTTTTCTTGATCTTGACGTCGCCGGGAAGCACGGCGCCGATCATTGCCGTGACGATGTGGTCGCCGGCCTCAAAGTTCTGCGCGCCGCAGACGATCTGCAGCGGGGCGGGGTTGCCGTCGGCGTCGAGGTTCTTGTCACCCACGTCGACCGAGCACACATACATATGGTCGCTATCGGGGTGCGGGGTCTTGGTGAGCACCTTGGCAGTCACCACGTGGTCGAAGGACTCGCCCACGGTGTCGATCGCCTCGACCTCGGTGCCGGTACGGATATATTCGTCCGAAAGGGTCTTGGGATCCTCCGGAATATCGATCATGGTCTTGAGCCAGTCGTAAGAAACGCGCATCTAACTGGTCTCCTTTCATCTGTAACGTCTGCAATAAACAGACGGAAAACTCCAGCTACGGAGACGGGTTTCCGAGGTGCCGCAGATTGCCCCGAAAGAGGAGCGCCGCGTACTTGGGTACGCAAGCGACGGTTTGAGGGGCAAGGTGCGGTGGCTCGGGAAGCCGCCGGGACAGGTCAACTTAAAACTGATTCAGGAAACGCATATCGCCTGTCATGAGCGTTCTGAGGTCGGGCAGGTCGTAGCGCAGGGCAGCGACGCGCTCGGCGCCAATGCCAAAGGCGAAGCCGGTGTACTTCTCGGGGTCGATGCCGCAGTTGATCAGGACGTTGGGGTCGACCATGCCGCAGCCCAAGATCTCGATCCAGCCGCTGTGCTTGCAGAAGTTGCAGCCCTTGCCGCCGCAGACGTGGCAGCTCACGTCCACCTCGCAGGAAGGCTCGGTGAAGGGGAAGAAATGCGGGCGGTAACGCGTCTTGCGGTCCTCGCCAAACATGCACTTAACAAAGTAGTCGAGCGTGCCCTTAAGATCGCCAAAGGTGATGCCCTCGTCGACGACCAGGCCCTCGATCTGGTTGAACTGCGGCAGGTGACAGGCGTCGGCCGTGTCGGGACGGTAGACGGTGCCCGGGCAGATCATGTAGATGGGCGGCTTCTGCGACTCCATGGTGTGAATCTGCACGCCCGAGGTCTGGGTGCGCAGCAGCACGTCGGACTCGCCGTGGGCATGCGCCTCGGGGTGCGCGACGCTGCCGGGGTTGTTGTCGACCACATAGAAGGTGTCGCGGGCCGAGCGGCTCGGGTGATCCATGGGGGCGTTGAGCGCGGTGAAGTTGTAGTAGGAGGTGTCGACCATGGGACCGGACTCGACGGTGTAGCCGATACCGCTAAAGATGTCCTCGGCCTCCTCGATAATCTGCTTGATCAGGTGCTGGTGGCCGATCTGCGGACGGATGCCCGGCAGCGTGATGTCGACGGCCTCGTGCTCCAGTGCGTGCTTGAGGGCGGCGGCCTTCATCTCGGTGGTGCGCTCGTCGAGCATACCCTCAATCAGCTGGCGCATCTCGTTGGCGCGCTTGCCCATCACGGGGCGATCCTCGGGGGCGAGCTTGCCCATCATGCGCATCAGGCCGGTAATACGACCCTTGCGGCCGAGCAGCTCAACGCGCGCAGCCTCGAGCTTGGCGGCGTCGTCGGCGCCTGCGACGAGCTCCTTGGCCTCTTCCTCGAGTTTGACCAGATCATCAATCAGACTCATGTCTTCCCTTTCGTCTCTCGCGTTCCCCGCTCGCCAGGACGACTGCCGCCGTCTGGCGTTGCAAAAACGCGGCCCGGTTCGGTAACAAAAAACCGTCCTCGGGCATGTGCATTGCCCAAGGACGGTTGAATTCCGCGGTACCACCTTGTTTGACCCGGCGGATGTCTGGCCCGCCGTGCCCACTCTGTGCCCCTTATCGCGAGGCTCACGGCTTCCCTACTGGGGCTTCGCCGCCGCTGGCCGCGCGCCCGTTGAGGTTGCTGCTCGGGAGTGAACGCTTGGCCCTTGCCACCGCAGGAAGGCTTGCAGCCCATGACCTTCCCTCTCTTGCCGGCGACGCGGCGGGCAAAACCCTCTCCGTCAACGCATTGGGCTATAGGATAACACATTCTGCGAGCATATCGCCGCGTTCCGTTTTGTTCGCACTGGGTACAAGGCAGATAGCTGTGCAAACTGGCCGCACGCCCACCCGTGGCGTCCGGTCTGCGAGATCAAGGATATGGGTATGGGAAAGAAACTCGATAAGAAGGCCAAGGCCGCCGTGGCCAAGGCCTCTAAGAACGCCAAGGCGGGCAAGGGCATCAAGAAGCTCCGCAAGCTCGAAGGCAAACTATGGACCCGCGAGTACCTGCTCAAGATTGCCGAGTTCGATGGCGCGACGATTGCCCCCGCCAACGGCGCTGCGGCCCGCGCCGATGCTATGGGCACCCTTGCCGGCGAACATCACAAGCTCCTGACCAGCAAAAAGTCCATCGAGCTTGTAGGCTCGCTGGCACACGAGACCGTCGCCGGCGGCAAGATCGACGACCCGCAGCTGCTCGACGAGATCCGTGTGCTCGGCCGCGACCAGCGCGAGGCAAGCGCCATTCCCACCGAAGAAGCCGAAGCCTGGACCAGGCTCACCTGCGAGGCCGACGCCGTGTGGCACAAGGCCAAGACGGCCAACGACTGGGCGAGCTTTGAGCCCTACGTGGATAGAATCGTCGCCCAGCTCAAGCATCAGGCCCAGCTCATGGACCCCAAGCGCGACCCATACGATGTTTGGCTCGACCAGTACGAACGCGGCCTTTCCGCCAAGAGCTTCGATGCGTTTTGTGACGAGGTCAAGGCCACCGTCGTGCCGCTCGTGCACGCCATCGGCGAGCGCGGACAGCAGCCTACTGCCGACTTTTTGCACGCCCGCGTGCCCGAGGCCGCCCAGCGCGCCATGAGCTTCGACCTGATGAAGCTCGTCGGCCTTAACCTGGACGACACCACGCTCGCCTTTACCGAGCACCCGTTTAGCGAGGGCTTCTCGGTGGGCGATGCGCGCATCGCCACGCACATCTACGAGGACGACTGCATCTCCAACGTCTATAGCATCATCCACGAGGCGGGGCACGCCATGTACGAGCTGGGCGTCAATCCCGCTTACGCGCGTACGTGTCTGGAGGGCGGCACCTCCATGGGCATTCACGAGAGCCAGAGCCGCTTTTTCGAGAACACCGTAGGCCGCAGTCGCGCTTTTATGGGCCCGCTGCTCGAAGTGCTGCGCCGTCACGCGCCCGAGGTCTACGGCAACGTGGACGAGGACACGCTCTACCACGCCGTGAACATCGCTCAGCCGTCGCTGATCCGTACCGAGGCAGACGAGCTCACCTACCCGCTGCATATTATGGTGCGCTACGAGATTGAGCGCATGCTGTTTGCCGGCGAGGCCACGGCCAAAGACATCCCCGCGCTTTGGAATCGCTTTATGGACGAGTACCTGGGTATTCCTGTTCCCGACGACACGCGCGGCTGCCTGCAGGATACGCACTGGAGCGGCGGCTCGTTTGGCTACTTCCCCACGTATGCGCTGGGCAGCGCCTACGATGCCATGTTTGTGCCGGCCATGTGCCGCGACGGTGTCGACCTTAACGGCGCCTGTGCGAGCGGCGACCTGACACCCGTCCGTGCTTGGCTGGGCGAGCACATTTGGCAGTGGGGCCGCGCCAAGGACGCGCCGGAGCTCATCAAGGGCGCGTGCGGTATGGCATTCGATGCCCGCTACTACTGCAGCTACCTGCAGGACAAGTTCACCACGCTGTACCAGCTGTAAGGATTGACCAGCACGCCATCGCCAACGCCAACCATGTTGACGTCGATGTCTTGGCAACGTCAGCGAAAACGGCCCCAAGCGAGCAAGGTGACGTGAAATGAAAGGGCGCTGACCTTCTGGTCGCGCCCTTGAAATTGAACGCCAGATTGCCGCTTGGGGCCGTTTGTAGCGTCGAGCGGTTACGCGGTTTGCTAAACTGCGTAACTACAGAGCCTCCAGCGCGGCGGCGATGCGCTTCATGGCGGCGTCGGCGGCGTCTTGGTCGGGGGCCTCGGCCAAAACGCGAATCACCGACTCGGTTCCGCTCTTGCGCACCAGCACGCGGCCCTCGCCTGCCAGCAACGCCTCGGCCTCGGCGATGGCGGCCTGCACGCCCATGCTACCCAGCGCAGCATCCTTGTCCGCCACGCGTACGGCAACCTGCGCCTGCGGCAGCAGCTTGCACGGCACCGCGAGCTGCGAAAGCGTCTCGCGTTCGGCACGAATCACTTCCATTACGCGCAGCGAGGTCATTATGCCGTCGCCCGTACGCTCGATATCGCCAAAGATCGTATGGCCCGTCTGCTCGCCACCCAGGCTGTAGCCGCCCTCGCGCATCTTGGCATACACGTGGCGGTCGCCCACGCCGCTGGTCACGGCGCTCAGACCGGCAAGCTCCAGCGACTTAATCAGGCCAAAGTTGCTGGCGATCGTCGGCACCACGGTACCGCCCGAGAGGCGCCCGTGCTTGTTAAGATACACGCCGCACACGTACAGAATCTGGTCGCCGTCGACCACGCGGCCGCGCTCGTCCACGGCCAGGCAGCGATCGGCATCGCCGTCGTAGGCAAAGCCCACGTCCAAGCCTTGCTCCACCACATGGCGCTGCAGGCGCTCCATATGCGTAGAGCCGCAGTCGACGTTAATGTTAAAGCCGTCGGGTGCGGCGTTAATCACGCGCACATCGGCGCCGAGCGCATCGAACACCGGCTTGGCGACAGAGGACGCCGAGCCGTTGGCGCAGTCAATGCCAATCTTGACGCCCTGCAGCGAAAAGTTCGCGCTTGCAATGAGCGAGGCAATGTAGCGGTTGCGGCCCTGCATGTAGTCAACCGTGGCGCCAATGTGGTTGCCCGTGGCCAGCGGCACCTCGCTCTTGCCATCGATGTAGTCCTCGATGAGCTCCAGCACGTCCTCGTCCATCTTAAAGCCGTCGCTGTTAACCAACTTAATGCCGTTATCGCAAAACGGGTTGTGGCTCGCACTGATCATGATGCCGCAATCGAAGCAGCCCTCCACGGTCTGGTGCGCCACGCCCGGCGTAGGAATCACATGCAGCATATAGGCGTCTGCGCCGCTCGCAACCAGACCGCTCACCAGCGCCGCCTCGAACATATAGCTCGAGCGACGCGTGTCCTTACCCACGATCACGCGCGCCTTGGCCCCGCGCCTGGCGCCGTAATACCAGCCCACAAAGCGGCCGATCTTGTACGCGTGCTCCACGGTCAGCCCAACGTTGGCCTCGCCGCGAAATCCGTCGGTGCCAAAGTATTTCATGCGATCTCCTTACAAAATAGGGGCGAACAGATTGCCTGTCCGCCCCAAAATGGTACTCGATTATCTGCGCTACCAGAAAAACCCTACGCCGACGCGCTATCGCGAGCCGCCTGGCATGTAGGAGTCTGGCGCAGCGCAAGCGGCTTGTCCCCCGCCTCGGCCGACGTGGTCAGCGTATACGTGATCGTCGTCGTCTCGCCAGCATGCAGGTCAACGGTGCCCGAATAGAAGGGGATTCCATGCCACGTAGCGGCGCCAAGACCAAACTGGGTGCCCTCAACCGTAAGGTCACTGATGCTGCCGCCCGTCGGGGCAAACAGTGAGACATTCAGACGCTCGTCATCGCGCGCGGCATCGGGCGCGCTCGCCGCGACGTAGTCGGGCAGCTTGCCTGCCTCCTCCTGCGTCATGATGTTCGTCAGGGTAACGGTGATGCGATAGGAGCACGTGCCGTCGCCGTTCTTCACGCCCTGGCCAAGCTGCGTGTCGGCGTTCAGATACCAATCGAGCTTGGAGAAGCTCAGGTTGTTAAAGTAAACGCCGGCAACGGGATCGGCACTCGGATCATCCGGATCGGGCAGCGAAGCGTCAATGCCCGTCTCCTTGATGGCATTCTGCTCATCATTGTTTCTCATCCAAGCAATCAGACGGCCCTCTTCGGCACCGCGCTCGAATGCACCGACAAGCTTCGTAACGTCGACGTCACCGATGCCACCGAGAATCTTGTCGAAGGCAGCGCTGGCGACGGATGCAAAGATGCCGTCCGACTCCTCGACCGGATAGTTCCAGTACACATCGTGCATGAGAACCTTCGCTGCGTTGGTACCGTCGACGACCGTACCATCAGGCAGCGAGACATTACCGACAAGGCCCAGCAGGTACTGCAAGAACACCGGATCGATGCCGACGACGCCATCAACGTCCTGCCCATACTGGGACTTCCACAGCGCGGCGACACGCTGCGAGTTGCGGGGCCAATCGGGCGAATACGCGTTACCAGAGTTGTACAGGTTACTGTGGTCACCAAACAGTGCCTCGTCCTCTTCGTCGACGCTCTCAACCGCCTCGTCTTTGCTACGCGCAATACATGGAACAAAGTCACCGATCGACATCTGGCCGTCGGTGACCGAAATCAGGCCCTGCGACCCACCAAAACCGCCGCAAGCACGAATCTCGACGTTGTTCATGGCATACACAAGATAGTTGCGCGTCTGGCCGTTGGCGCCGAGCATCTGGGGAAGGACGGGGGCGACCTTCTCCGCCGCGTCAACCGCGCCGTTGAGGGTGGCAAAGCCGTCCTTGGCCTTATCGACCAGCTCAGTCATCTGGGAAATATGAGTATCGCCAATACCCTGAATCTTTTCATTGGCGCTCTTGAACGCCCTCGAGCTATCGGAAAGCGAATCGGCGACCGCCTGCAGCGCGGACACGTTGATTGTTCCGTCCTGGAACAGCTTGCCGGGCGTTGCCTGAGCGAGATTATCGGCCATGGGGACCAGCGCGCCGCTCGAAACATCGGACAGAGCGTCGACCATGGTGCGGGCGGCGCTAATATCGCTGCCATACACCGGAATGAACGAGGCCATCGTCCACACCGGGCTCGAGGTCTCCGCCTTCATGCTGCTGCAAAGGTCGTTGATCTTCTTCGCATCGTCGGGCAGGGTCGAAAAATCGCCCGACGTGACCTTACCCTTAAGGTCTGCGACGATACCCACGGCCTCCTTTGCCTGGGCCTTCACGGTCTTTGCCGAGTTAAAGAACATGAAGCCGCTCACGCCAAGTGCAACGAGGACAACCGCGACGACAGCAACGACCGCTGTGGCGGCATAACGGTTCTTGTTCTCGCCCTTGCGATGACGATGACGGACCAGCCCGTCCGACGTCGTGCTCGACGAAGTGCCGCCGCCGTAGTTCAGGCCAAAATCGTAATAGTCTTCTTTGGAACCCGAGCCCACAAACTCGGCACCGCTATCGTCCAGACGGGCAAACGTGCCGGTCTCGGAAGCTCCCGTGTAAATCGTGCCCAAGTTGCCCGTGATGCCTGCATCCTTGAGCGACGAGGTGTTGCCGGCAGCATTGGCGCTGCCTGCATTGCCTGCGGGATTTGCGGAGACCTCGCGCGGTGGCACTGCGGGGGTAGCCCCGGTCGCAGCGGCCTGACCGTTTGCGCGGGCGGCCTTTTTTGCCTTCTGAGATTGCTCATACAGAGCGGTAAACATCGCCGTCTCGCCCGGAGACGTGCGATTGCCGGCGCCGTTCTGGCCAATGCCGCCCGGAGCGCCGGGCCTTCCCGCCCCATTAGAACGCGGCGGGACCGCCGGACGGCCGTCTCCGCTACCCTTAAAATGATTTCCAGCCATAGAGAAATCCTCACAATACAAAAGTCGATAAACGTTATCAGTTTATGTCATATTGAACGCGCGCAGCTAAACTCCAGACATGCGTCCTGATTACACGCAACATGCGCGAATCCCTATTCAGTTTTTAACTTGTATCAGCCGCTGCGTCGACTACACCGTTAAAAACATCATTACGATAATCATGGCAAAGCCGATAAGGTCGGTCGGCAAAAATACCGTGCCCAGCATAACGGCGCTGGTAATGGTTGCCGAGACCGGCTCCACGGTCCCGATGAGGCTCGCGCGCACCGAGCCGATGTCCTTGACGCCCTGCATATAGAGCATGTACGCCAAAAACGAGCCCACGACCACAAACACCGCGAGTGCCTCGACGCCGGCGGCATCGAGCGCCGGCATATGGGCCCAAGGCTGCACGATAGTGCAGGTGACGATACCAGCCGTGAGCATGGCTGAGCCCGTAACGATGGGGCTGCCGTATTCTGGCAGAATTTTGGCGGGAATCACCGCCATGCAGGTGGCGCTCACCGCGCACATAAGACCCGCCACCAGACCGAGCGGCGAGATGCTCAGGCTCGTGGGGTCGCCGCCGGTGGCGATCAAAAACGTGCCGCCAAGGGCCAGGCCAATACCGATAACCTCGCGCATGCGCGGTTTGCGGCGATCGGTGATGCAGGTATATCCCATGATGATGACCAGCTGCAGGCACTGAAGGACCGTCGCGGTTCCGGCGTTGGTCAGGCGCACGGCCGAAAGATAGCAAAACTGGTTGAACAGCAGGCCAAAGGCGGTAAAGAGCAACAGCTGCTTGCGGTCGGCCGGCGTCGTCCAAAGCTTAACCAGGCGTGCGCGGTCGCGCGTGACAACCACAGCCATAAAGAGCAGGCCGGCGAGAATCTGTCGTATGCTCATAAGCCACAGCGTATCGACATGGTAGGTATCGAACAAAAAACTCGCGCTGGTGCCCGAGAAGCCCCAAAACGAGCCGCCCACGAGCGTAGCCAACATGCCCACGATCATCTTACGCGTCGAAGCGCTGTTCAGGCGGTCGCGCCATGCACGGCGGGTGCTGCGGCTGAGCTCGTCGGTGCCCTCGGGCACATCAATGTTCGATATATCGGTCATCGGCACCGAAGCTCCTGCGCCTTCGACCTGCTCGACGCACTCTTTGCTCATTCCACTCCCCCGAAACAGCCTGGAAACAATTCGGCTTACCTTACCACGGCGAAGGCACCAGCCGGAGGCTTGTCCGCTTATCGGTAGGACAATTCCGCAGGCGTCTTTCCATAGCTCGGTACCGCAATGGCCTTGCATTATGCGACAGTCAAATCGCGGCAGCAGGCTCTTTTGAAATGGATATGACAAAGCCCCCGAATTCCACAATGCAAGGGTTGATTTCCGATCTCAGCCGAACACATTGAGCAAATAGGCCATTCCCGCACCTAGCCGAACGCCCCCGCGGCCCCTCCCGGGGCCCGGGGGCGCCGTTTTCCCAGTTGAAGGAACGGTGGAGATGTGTTTCGATGGGTCCGGTGGCCATGCTCCGCCCGCCGCCCGGCGCCTCTTCCCAGACTCAGCCGGACGGTCGGTTCCGTCTATTCCGTTTTCCCTTAGGCTAGGACAGCGGGGCATCGCCCCTTTCCTCGCGCGCCCGCGCGATGAGCCCCGGCGTCAGGTCGAGCTCGCCGACGGGCACGTCCTCGATGCCGTACGCCTCCAGCAGCGCCGCCGCGTCGCCGCCGAGCATCGCCCGGAAGGCGCGGGCGGGCGTCGCGAAGCCGAGCGCGCCGCGCGGCTCGGAGTTCACGTGCGACATCGCGAGCGACAGGTCCGCCGGGGCCAGCCGGTCGAACCTGAGGCCGCGGCCCTTGGGGGCTGCTCGAAGCAAAAACGAGCGACCCCGCGGACCTCGCGCGCGCCGTCGAACTCATCGAGATCGGCGGCGGCATCGACGCGTGCCGTGATCTCGCACTCAAACTCGCACAAGAGGCGCAAGACACCAGCCGCGCGCTCGCCGAGGCCGGTGTCATTTCGCACAACGCCGCTGACCTGCTCTGCTCCATGGCCGATTTTTTCATCAATCGGAGCGCATAGCGGGGTCGCAAGCGCGTAAACCCTCGAAACCTCCCCCAGCATGTGCATTTTGCTCGCGTTTCCGCAAGATTTCGATTTCAGAATGCACATGTTGGGGAGGTTTTGGATTGCTGTGGCGACCGGCGGTCCGATGTAGCCGCAAAAGGCCCATCAGCCGCCGTACATCCTCGCCGGCCGCCTCAGCTCGCCTTGGCACGCAGGCGACGATACAGCAAGCCGCCCAACGCCACGCACAGCAGTGACACGGCAACGACGACACCAACCACCAGCCAGTTTCCGCTGCCCGCAGCGGATGCCGCGGCCGTCGAAGTCACAATGGAGGGAATGCGCCCAAACGTTGCGATGAGCACCACGGGGGCGAAGCGCATCTTGGTGAGGCCGGCGAAATACGTCAAGAAGTCCTTCGGGGTTCCCGGGATCAAGAAAATCACCAGCATGACCAGCTCGAGTCGCTTCGCATTATTGAGCCACGAAAACCGGTCGAGAAGGCTGCGGTCGAAGAAGAGGCCAACCAGGCTCCAGCCCCATCGACGCGTCGCCCAATAAATCGCCGACGTCGCCAGCCCCGAGGCGACGAGACACAGCGCCGTCCCCTCCCAGAAGCCAAACGCGTAACCACTCGCCAGCTCCACAGGCTCGCCGGGCAAAAAGGCCAAGAAGATCTGAGTGACGTTGATTCCAAGCATGACGAGACGACTTATCACGCTGTGGTCGGCGACGAACGACCGAACCGCCTGAGGGTCTGCAAGCCATGCCAAGATCCCCGGAAGATATTCCCAGCATGCAGTCGCGAGGATCGCGGCCGAGGCCGCAAGCGCCAAAAGCACGCGACGGCGCAGGATTCGACGGCGGGCATCGAGGCCATCGTCCTCTGCGACGGCCTCGGCCGACATTGCCGCAGCGGTCGCGAATGAGGGGGCGTTTGCGGTCCGCGCGCCGGCAGAAGAGGCGTCGTCCAGCGCGTCATGAGCGCCCGCGACTCGATTGCGAAGCTCGCTCAAAGCGCTTACGTCAAGACGGCGAGCGGCGCCCCCGCAAGAAACCTGATCGGAATACCCTTCGGCTTCGGGCTGCATCCTCATCATCGCGTTACCTCCTTGTGTACCTGACAAGGACAGTTTCGCAACTTGGTGTCTATGTTTTGTCTACCAGCAATGACAATTCAGTAAGCCTTACGTTAAGGTAAGTCATTCTTAAGGTAATAGCAGGTAACTGGTTCGCCGACGGCTCGATGAGCCCGGCGACGCCCGCGCAGCGCGCGCCCTCGTCACAACTCCCCCGTTTCGTCCCCATCGCCGCCCGTGCTAAACGTCGCCGTCACACGTGCCCCGCCGGTCGAACCATTCCCTAACTCAAGCGCTCCCCCGTGTAAACCGCACAAAATGCTCGACACATTCAAGCCCAGCCCAAAATGCTCGGCAGATTTGTTCTCGCTAAAGAACGGATCGCACCCGCGCCGCAGGGCTTCGGGCGTAAAGCCCGGACCATCATCGGCAACGCTCAGAGCCAACCTGCCCTCGCGAACAGAAATCTCAACCTCGATGACGCCCTTCGCATGGCCGCACGCATTGCTCAAAAGGTTGTCGAGGACCTCTTCGACCAGGGGTAGGTCGATGTAGACCATGTCGGGACGGGCGCCGTCTTCGCCTTCGTCGATTGCAACCCTCAACGCGAGCCCTTCCCCGCGCGCCGCAACAACCTCGTTCGCATGCGACTCGAGCTCATCCACAAGAGACCGCGACGCCAGCGGCTTGCGGTCTACAGGCCGATCTTCGAGCTTGCTCAGCCCTCCCATCTCCGTTGCGTACCGCTCCAAACGCACCACCTGGGCCGACAGGGCATCCAACGAACCAACATCGAGCTCATCGCCGCGACGCAGGCGCATCTGCGCCATCTCGACCGTCCCCTTGAGCACCGTGATCGGCGTTCGGAGGTCGTGCGCAAACGCCGCATTGAGCTGACGCCGCCCTTCGGCGGTGCGCCACAGCTCGCGCTGGGCATCGAGCAGCGACGCCCTCATATTCTCCAGCGTCTCGGACAGGCGACCAAGTTCTTTGCCCCGCACGCGCTCGATCGAGAAATCCAAATCCTGACCGGCGATGCGCCCCGCGGCGCTCGCCAGCTCCCCCAAGGGCCCGGCGATGTGAACGCGGTAGAAGTGCTTGAACGTGAGCCAACCCAGGCCGCCGTACGCCAAAACGGGCACAAGCCCCGTCGCAAGCGTGAGGACCCAAGGCATCGGACCATCGGGAGGCGGTGAAGCCGCATAATAGGCAGTGTTCGAGACGAGCCCTTCGCCAAACGTCTCCTCAAGATCGGCTCCCGTCATGTTTTCAAACAGCTCCACGCTCTGCGCGCGGCCCACGCGGCTCAACGCGTCATAGCGGGCGAGGTTCTCCGCTGGAATCGTGCTGTTCACCTCGAGAATCTCCTCCTGCGGATAGCCCTCGTTGTAATTGAGCCCCCAGTCGTAGAGCTGCACCTGGCCGCTACGAACCATGTCGACGGTCGCGTACAGCGTGCTGATGGTGCGCCCGCCCTCCGGCACGTAATCGCTACCGGTCCCCCAATCGCCCGTCGCAATGAAGACCGCGTACGGCCCATCGCCTGGCAAGTTGAGCTCGGATGCGGGAAGCAGCTGCTGAGAGGTGGGGTCGTAGATGTATGGGCCCGAATCGATCACGCCGTGCTCGGTCAAACCGTTGTCGAGCGTCACCTCGAGTTCGTAATATCCATTATTCCAAGCCGCGAGTACCTCAATGGCGCTCAGCGCAAGCACCGTGGCGACAACAAGATAGGCGACCAGATACGCCGTGAAGATCACGCCCAACGGCCGCAGGCTCCACCAGGTACGCAGGCGCTCTTTTCGCGGCAGACGTTTCAGCTGTTCGCGCTCAAGCTCGCGGGCCGCGCGTCGCTCGGCGCGGCGAGCTGCGCGGCGGTCGCGCCTGCGGACAGAACCGCCATTGTCCCGACAACCGTCCTCGCAAGCGACAACTCGGCCGTCTTCGTGAGGCGCATGGCGCCCGCGTGGGCCCTTACCAAAACCCGTCACTTTGCCACCCACTTGTAGCCCACGCCCCATACCGTTGCGATCGGATCGTCCGCGATCCCCGCCGACGTAAACTTGTTGCGAATGCGGCGAATGTGCTCGCGCACCTGCGACGGGTCACCCGCGGCGTCCCATCCCCACACACGCTCGTAAATCACATCGCGGTCAAACACCTGGCCAGGGCGCTTGCTCAACAGGGCGATGATGTCGAACTCGAGCTTGGTCAAGTCGACGGTCACCGCGTTCGAATCGCCCCCGGCGGACGAATCCCGATTACCGCCCGCACCGTGAACCTCAACGATGCGCTGAGCGTAATCGATGGTCATCTCGCCAAAAAAGCGGACGGCGCCGTCGCTTTGCCGATCGCGAGCCCTTCCCTCGCGCGCCATGTGCGCCGCCACGCGACGACCCAGAACCTCGAGAGAAAAAGGCTTGAGCACGTAGTCATCGGCGCCCGCCGCAAAACCATCAAGCTGGTCCATATCCTCAACGCGCGCCGTTAGAAAGATGATCGGGCAGCTCACATGCTCCCGCACGCGGCGACAGACCTCGAAGCCGTCCATCCCCGGCATGTTTACATCGAGCAGCATGATATCGGGGGCGGGGCCAGAAGAAGCCGCCGCCAGGGCCGACGGCCCGTCATGGGCAACCGAAACCTCGTAGCCCTCCATGCGGAAAAACTCCGCGAGCATATTTGCGATATCAACCTCATCATCTACGACCAGCATGTTCATGGTCGGCCCCCATACTACTCAAACAACGGCACACGCCTCGTGCAATCGTGCGCAAGACGGCGAAGCCAGCACATACTTCCCTGAAACCTTGCCACAAACCCGTCTACGCTTTGTCGATAATTTGACCGCAAACGGTCACCTGCAGGCGGCGAGCGGCTTTTTCTCACCAGACCACAATGCAAGCGATTTTTAAAAATGTTCTTGCCACCGAGTTCAGGCTCCGTTATATTATCCCTTGCGCACTTGCGCACCCTTGATCGGGCGTTTAGCTCAGGGGGAGAGCGCTTCCCTGACACGGAAGAGGTCAGAAGTTCAAATCTTCTAACGCCCACCAATTGTTCAACCGGTCTACCTGCGGAAATGCGGTAGACCGGTTTCTTGTATATAGCGCTGTATCCCAAATGTATCCCAAAAGGCGGCGCGCGAGCACTCGCTGGAGGCGGCGATGAGGGACATCGCCAGAAACGACCTGGTCATCCTGGACGAGTTCGGCTACGTGCCGCTGGACCTCGACAGCGCGAGGCTGCTGTTCCAGGGGGTGTCGGACTGCTACGAGAGGCACAGCCTGGTCATCACCACAAACATTGAGTTCAGCAAGTGGGGCACGGTCCTGGGGGACGACAAGATGGCGGCGGCGATGATCGACCGCATCGTCCACCACGGCCGCCTGGTCGAGTTCACCGGCGCGAGTCACCGTATGGAGGCGACGCTCATACTCGGCAAGGCGGTGGGATAGGTTAACGCGGCGTGTTTGCCAAAGTGCTCAATTTGGTCGCGCCACAATGTTCAGCTTGTCGTCGACACAAACAGCGGCTCCCGCGTTTGGCAGCCCCGTGGTCCCAGCGGACGCGGGGAGACCGAGAAGAGTCAGGGCTCCGCCTCCTTGAGCGCGCCCACGTCGCCCCCGTGTTCGTCGAGAAGGGCACGCGCGGCCTTGACGCTCCGCGCCCCAGCGAGCCTGAGCTCAGTACTCCACGCGCTCGTCGGCTGCTGCGCCCTCCACCGCTTCGATCCCCGAGCGAAGGGCGTCCGCCACCTCTGCCGACCTCGCGTCCTCTTGCCCTTCCGCGAGCTCGACCTTCGCCGCCTCGTCGCCATGAGTCTCACCGTCCATGTATCCTGCTTTCAAATCGCGGCAGGCACAACAAGGCGCCCGCCCAGTTACTCGATACGAGCAGCCTAGACGGGCGTCACAAAGTGGCAGAGGGGCACGACTCTAATGCCAGGCATCTGCTGGTATCATTAGAGTGCAGCATTGGTTATGGGAGAGGGCTTCACATCCCACAGCCAGTCAGACCTAAGTTGGCTTCGTCCTGCTATAGATTGAGGTGAAGGCGATTGACTGATCAACAAAGTGAGACGATCGAGATTTCCGAACAGATTCGCGACAAGAAAAAGGATGTGCGATTCAGCACTCGCGAATACGTTGCGGAATACCTCATCAATAAGTTCAATGCTGATGCATTCTACATTCCGCTTGACTATCAACGGAACTTCGTCTGGACGGACGTTGACTGCAGCTACTTTATTGAGTCTGTGCTAATTGGCCTGCCCATTCCCTACATGTTCTTTGCCGATGCTGAAGATGGCAGAACGGAAATCGTTGATGGAGCGCAAAGGATGAACGCCTTGGTGAACTTTGCCAGAGGCGATTTAACCTTGTGCAATCTAGACATCCTTACATCTGTCAACGGAAAGACCTATTCAGAACTTCCCATAGAAGTACAAAGAAGATTCGATAACGCGAGCTTTCGAGTGGTTTACCTTGAGGAAGGGACCACCTTTGACGTCCGACAGGAGATTTTTCGTCGTATCAATTCATCGGGCAAGCAGCTCAAATCGCAAGAAATTCGCCGTGGCTCCATGGGCGGCGATTTTACAAAACTAGTAAGCGAGCTCTCCAAAGATCCGCTCTTTATAAAACTTGCCCCGTTAAGCGAGACGGCGCGCAAACACTACGATGACATGGAACTTGTCACTCGTTTCTTCGCCTATGCAGACGGCTACCCAGATTTCGAGGGTTACAAAGACCGCGTTGCTAGTTACCTGGATGAATACACGAATCGCATGAACATCGAGCTTGCCGAGTCACCTGACAAGCGCAATGAACTCGTCGCTCGCTTCAAAGAAATGTTGGAATACGTTGAGAAGTGCTTGGGAGACAGGGGTTTCAAAAAGACACCGACAGGAAAAACGACTCCTCATGCGCGTTTCGAAGCTATTGCGGTCGGCGTTGCCGTGGCGTTGTCGGAGGACAAGGACCTTTCGCGCAAAGACATGTCTTGGGTTGATTGCGAAGAGTTCCAGACCCTTGTGCGGTCAGACTCGGCAAACGTAAAGGCCAAGTTGAAAGCTCGCATTGATTTCGTTGCCAACAAGCTGAAGGCGGAGCGGTAAACCTTATGGATTCCAATGACTTTAACTTGGGGTACGAAGAGGTCTACAACGACCGCCTTGGTGAGACCAAGAGCATGATTACGCTCGCGACCCTGCTCGATTCGCTTGACCAAGGTGCAGAGGGCGTGCGCTACAATGCTGTAATGCGAGGAGCGTACGAAATCGCTGAAAAGGCAAATCCCAGTGGCCTGCCCTCATCGACACCAGATGTGACCCTCGTTTCCAGTGTCATCCGCTCCAACGTCAAGCTTATGATCTACAACATCATTGAGTACTCAGTCACTAATCTCATGCAGGCGATTTACGACAGAGTAAAGGACGAGGGTTGCGGCTACGCTGAGGTTTCCGAAAAGCTTCAATCGATTTGGCACCATACCCAAATGTATAACGGGTTGAGCGACCCAAAAGCCAGCAATAGTACTGCCGAGTCCATAAGCAAGAGGTTGCTTGATCATGCTGTTAAAAATAACGTACTTCAATTCAGCGTTCGGAACACCATCGCCGGTGGAAATCTAGATGCAGACAAAATCCTCAAGCTCTTTGATGACCACGGAATATCGATTCATGATGATATAGCGAACTGCAAGAGGGATGAGATTAAGAGCGAGCTTAAAGACATCAAGAATCGACGGAATGACCTAGCTCATGGATCAATTTCGTTTGCAGAAGCAAGCAATCAGGTGACAACATCGGAGCTTGCGGAGCTAGTCAATCATGTTGACTCATTTTTGATGCAGCTCCGCAAGGATGTTTCGACCTACCTCAACGCCGGTGAATATCGGCGCGGTATGACCGAATCAGAAGAGGGCTAGTGTACGCAAGCGGCAATTATGCTTTTGCCAACCGCTTCGCCGAGCTTTGGTGGCACGGCGTTTCCAATATGCCGTGCCACAGCTTTCTTGCTGATCTTCTCGCCAGGCCTAATGAACTTGTAATCCTGCGGGAAGCTCTGCAAGACGGCACCCTCACGCAAGGTTAGGGCTCGATTTTGCTCTGGATGCCCAAACCGGCCCGTACCGTACATATAGAACTGCGTAGTTATAGTTGGGGACGTCTCGTCCCAAGCCATCCTCCCGTAGACCGCAGGGTACGTTTGGCCAGCAGCCTTTTTATGACAATCAAGCCTCAGATCCTCAGGCCAATCTCGCCACGTGCCATTAGGCGTCGAAGCCTTAATGCGCTTCAAGTTTAGTTCTGATAGCGCCGACGCCGTTTGCAGAGAGTCCCCCCTGCAAGAGCCGCCAGCGCTCACGGCAGGCAGCGCACCTATTGCCTGCCGAACCGTAACAGCATGAGCGTTATCATTCGTAGGGTCAATCAAGCTGATGGACCCATTTCTAGAAGCTAGCAGAATCAATCGCCGCCGATGCTGGGGCACACCGTACTCCTCAGCCTTTACGACGCTGTATTCCACCGAGTATCCGGACTCCTTAAGCGTGTTCAAGAAACCAGAGAAGATGCTCTCCTTCTCGAGCTCGGGCACGTTCTCCATGGACACGTAATCTGGCTGCACTTCACGTACAAGCCTCCCAAACTGCGCAAGCAACCCCCAGTCCTTGTGCTTCTCGCGATGCTTCTTGTCCTTGCGGTGCTTCGAGAAGGGCTGGCAAGGAGCGCACCCTACCAAGACTTTGATGTCAAAGTCCTTCAGGAGCTCCTTGACTTCCTCCCCGGTGACCTCGGCGATGTTCTTGCAGATGAACTTGTCCTTGCCGTTGTTCGCATCGTAGGCGTACTGGCAAGAGGAATCGAGGTCAAACCCAGCCACCACATCGATGCCAGCGGTGCGTAAACCGTAGGTCAGGCCCCCGACCCCGCAAAACAAATCCACAGCACCAATGGAGGCGCTCTGAGCCTTATCCTCCGTGGAACTATCAACGCTCATCGCAATCACCCCTTCGGCGTCCTAGAATGACCGTATGCGAGCGTCACAAACTCGAAAAGAATTCAACTCGCTAACTTTATAGATTAGCAGCAATCAGAGGGATTGGAGACCTGAGCTTGAAAACGTCACCGAACGGCTGTTTGCTTCCCGTAAACAGCAGAAGTGCAAGTAAAACGCCTTGGCCTCGATTTGCTTGATCGCCTGCTCCAAGTACGGCAATCCGGAGAGGTCCTGGCCGCCGGAGGCCGTGCAAAGCGCTCCGCTTGTATGGTCGCCCGTGCTCTTTCAGCCTGCGTTCGCCGCATGCCAGAAGAGCGTGCCCGCCGTGATCCTACCGCCCTCGTCCACATGCTCGAAGAGCTTGCGGGTAACGGCCTCGTCGTACTTCTCGGGGTCGTGGGAGCACCAGCTAAGGAACGTGTCGTGGTCGCCTCCAGCGGCCTCGTAGCTGATGCCGATGTTCTTCCAAGTCTCGTAGTTCTTGGGCGGCTCCATAGAGAGGAACGCCAAGTCGGCCTTCTCCTTATCGTTCATGCTGGCTCACCCCGCAATCGAGCTGCGAGGCGGCGCTCCCCGTGACCGAGCTGTAAGATGCAGCCACGACAGGCCCCCGGCCTGTCCACTCGCCGCCGGTGGCCCCGCCGCCAAGTATACGGCCACCGGTGTCATTTTCCTTGAATGCTTCCATAGGCATCGCTAGTCCTCAATGCCGAGCATGTCGCAGATTTTCTGCCCGCTGATCGCCCAGGTGCCGCCGATCATCATCGCGGGGAGCGTCCCGTCCGCGCACCACTTCTGGACTTGGCGCAGGCTCCACCCGCCAATCTCGGCCACGTGCTTAGGGGGTCTCGCACACCTTCACGTCCGCGCGCCGGATTTGCGAGCAGCCGAGCGGCTCCTTCCCATGCCCTATTCTCGCCTTTGTACCGAGCCATTCAGTCACCGCCCTAACCTCTGAGCTACTAATGACGTGTGATCACGGTTAAGACTGTACAAGAGCGAATTGCCGCGTTTAACTGTGGTTATGTAGTGCAGCAGTGGCAAAACTGCTTGACGGCGCGGGACTTCCATTTTGCTTTGCGACTGCTTGGACGGCCAAATTGCTCATTTGCTGACTTATAGCAATGCCCCAACGGCACCGTCGCGTTCGCAAACAGCCGCGGCCAACAGCAAGAACATCAGCAATTCCGTCGGCATGCATCGGACGTCCGCCGCTGGGGTATCCTTGGAGCACATGCACCGCAAGCCGCACAAAGGAGCCGCCATGCGCACCGAGCTCGATGTTCCCTTTTCGCACAAAGACCAGGCCAAGGCCCTGGGCGCCAAGTGGGACCGGGTCAAGAAGATCTGGTACGTGCCCGATGGCGTCAACCCCGAGCCCTTTGCCGCGTGGCTGCCCGGCGTGGATCGTTCCGACCCCAGCGCGCCCTACATCTATCTGGTGCTTGGCAAGCGCGAATGTTGGAAGTGCCACGAGCAGACGACGGTCGCGGCCTTTGGCATTCCGTATCGGTTGGCCGAGGACTCGGGCAGCAAGGCCGCGCCCGGCGCTGCGCCCGCCATGGACGACGCGGGCCACATCGCGATCGACACCGCCCGCGCCAACGCCATAGCCATCGTTCCCGCGCTGGGCTGCGTGCCGGCCGAGATCCGCGACTACCTGCGCGAGCGCTGCGGCTACAAGCCCGTAACGTCGCGCACCACCAAAACCGTATCGCTCGCCAGCACCTGCACCGCCTGTGGCGCGCTGCAAGGCAGCCATTACCTGTTCGAGGAGCCCATGTCGCCGTTTGCGCTCACGGCTATCAACAAGCTGCCCGCGCTGGAGTTCGTGCGCGTGGAAGTCGCCGGCGTCTTTGGCATCCACGCCAGACAGGGCAACTTTGACCAGGCACTTTTTACCTGGGCACGCGACCACCACACCCAGTTCCACAAGCCCCTGTGCGAGGGGATCTACCTGTAAGATATCTTAGGTACCGGCGAGCGCTCCTGGCGGCAAGGTATCGCCCAAAGGCAGAAGCACCCGACAGACAATTAGGTGTCCGCATCGTCATACACGACATCGATACCACAGCCGTGACAGCGTCCGGGGCGCACCAGCATGTGAAGACGGTCTTGTTACAGTCCCAAAATATGCTCCAAATAGCCCTTGTTAAACCAGAACGATTGCCTGGTCATCCAACGTCCGTCGGGCAACTCGTAGGCGTTCCTCGCAATATCGCCGATTTCGGTTCCGTCGGCGAATCTGTACGCAGCTTTTGAGGTATGCGGGCGGACGTGAACGATCGGGTTGTCTGCCATACCGGGCAGGTTGTTGGTCACTTTGAGCTTTCCGCTTGCATCCCGATACGGATTGAGCTCAACGCCCTCGCGAATGACCTTTCGTGTCTCATCCCAACAAGCCTTTGCGGGGCCTTCGATTTCGTTTGCCGGCATTGCCCAGAATAGGCAGCGGTCAAGGCGCCACTCCCCCTCGTGGTCCTCACGGAACACGACAAAGAAGAAACGACTGGTCTCAAGGCGCGCACGGAAGGAAGACGTTTCCCAATCCTCATTGATTAGCTGCTTAAACTCAAACGGAGGGAAGGACATTGCTTGCTCGATGTGCCCCCTCTTATTAACGCGACAAGCGCGGACGTTAATCCCAGCCTTAACGAACTCCTCGGCAGCATTGTGTTTTATGCCGAGCATGCGATAAACGAGTGTCGTCCATTGCGCCTTGTTTCCTGTGTATTCCAAGCCGTACTGCTCCGCAATCTGGCGATCAGTTTCGCCATAGTGTTGCTCGATCAGTCCAGTTACGTAGCTTTCGAAATCAATGGACTCGTCGTCGCCTCGAACGATGCTCTCGCCGATACGCGGGGCACCGAGAACATAGGCGTGAAGCACATAGTCCATGTACGAGCGTTTGAGAGAAAAGGCGCGACGCTTCGCGCGACGGCGTTCGATCTCGCCCGTATCGGTATTGAAGTACTCGTAGTACTGGTCGACCCACATTGTCGCTTCGGTTGCGCCCTTTGTGCAGGCGCCCAAGTAGGTGGTCATGCCCTCCGACAGCTCGTCTGCGCGACCATCCTGAATGTACGAAATGATTTTCTCGTAGTCGGCGCGAATGATCTTCATATCCTCTTCGGGCAGACGAACCATGACTGCACGCTCAATGCGCTGGTCGTATTTGTCGATGGAGCGGTCACGGCCGTAATAAATCAGCAGGATATTGCTGAGCTTGGTCTTGAGATGCGAGCTGTCGTAGTCGAGCGAAACGGGACGGTCGTAGGGAATCATCGTCAAGACAAGACGTTCACCGGCAGATTTACGACCGTCTTTAAGTACGTCAAAACACGTTGCCTTGAGCTCGACACCCGCCTCGGGAAAGTCCGGCCGGTCGTCGCTGTTGGCCTTGTAGCCAAAGTAACGCTCCTCGATCAGGGTTCCCATACCGCCCTTGTACTTCTTGGATCCAAAGTCCTTAGGCGCGCTCTCCCCCTCCGGCGCAATGCCAAGCTCCAGAATGTCGCGAAACGTCATCCCGTCGAGATTGGCAGCATACCGCTCGATGCTAGAGGGGTCAGAAAAATCAGTATCGTCAAGCATGCGCTTGAAATCGAGGTGCTTCTTGGACATGGCAAATCCTCTCGAAATAAGACATGATCTAATACGTATGCTACTGTAAATTCGGGTTATACCGTGAAGATCCCCTAAGGGATCTTCCATTTGCAACCCGATTTCTGTACCCTTGATCTTTGCATTTGCAGCGATTTGGGGGAGTGAGTATGTCAGAGGTCAAAATCGCCGAGCTTTTTGCTGGCGTCGGCGGATTTCGTTTGGGCCTCGAAGGCTACGCTGACCCTCGTTATCCAGATTTCTACATGAAGCCCGCCGGACCCTTTCGCACCATTTGGGCCAATCAGTGGGAACCACCCGGAACCAAGGCTCGTCAGTTCGCGGCACGCTGCTATATGGACCGCTTTGGCGAGGATTCCGTAGTCAACGAAGATATCAATAAAGTCCTGGAACAGGCTGAAGCCGGAGAGGTTGAAATCCCCGACGTCCAGATGGTCGTCGGCGGCTTCCCTTGCCAAGATTACTCCGTCGCTCGCCCGCTTAACCAGGCACATGGCATCGAGGGCAAGAAGGGTGTCCTTTGGTGGGACATCTACCACTTCCTCGAGATGAAGAAGCCGCGCTTCGGTCTCTTTGAGAATGTCGATCGTCTGCTCAAGTCGCCCGCGTCTCAGCGCGGTCGCGACTTCGCCATCATCCTAAGCTGCCTTGCCGACCTCGATTACACGGTCGAATGGCGCGTGGTCAACTCCGCGGAATATGGTTTTCCCCAGCGCCGCAAGCGCGTTTATATCTTCTGCGAGAAGAACGCCGGCAAGGTCGATCTCGTTGACCGCATGCACAACGGTGTCATGGCGAAGGCCTTCCCCGCCATCTACCCTGACGAAATGGCCGAGCTCGATGTCCTGCCTGATCCTTACGAGAACTCGACTCGTTTTGGCGTTGGTCAAAAGACATCTCAGTTCAAGAATGCCGGTGTCATGCAGGGCTGCCATGTTTTGACCTGCGACTTCGTTGAGAATTATCACGGCGAGCGCCGTGTGCTTGGCGATGTACTTGTTAATGAGGAGTATGTTCCGGAGCAGTTCTACATCTCCGACGAGAAGCTTCCCGACTGGCGCTACCTCAAGGGCAGCAAGCGCGAAGAACGCACCAACAAAAAGACGGGCTTTACGTACACGTATTCCGAGGGTGCCATGAGTTTCCCGGATGCCACCGACAAACCGAGCCGCACCATCCTCACCGGCGAAGGCGGCACGGGCGCCAGCCGATTTAAGCATGTTATCGAGTGCCCCGACGGCCGTTTCCGCCGCCTCGTTCCCGACGAGCTCGATCAGCTCCAAGGATTCCCCAAGGGCTGGACGGATACTGGTATGACCGACGGCCATCGAGCTTTCTGCATGGGCAACGCGCTCGTCACCGGCGTGCCCCATCGCATTGGCGAAGCTATGGTCGAAGTGTACGGCCTCTAAGGCAAGCAATCCGGAGCCGGCAGTCACGCTGTCGACTCCATTTTTCCACCCCACTCCCCTGTATACTGATGTAGCACGTGTTTCGTCCGGGCCTGTTGGGCCGGATTGTTCATGGGAGGGTCTTATGGCTGCTTCGAATCCGCCTAAGGGGAGCGTTTCTTCTTCGTCCATCAAGCCGGTTACGCGCAAGGCCGTGCGTTGCCAGCGCGAGGTCGCTTGGCTTGTCACGCAGGCGGCGGGCAGGCTCGTGGCGACCACTCAGGACGTCAACGCGCCTACGCCGAGCTTTGTGCTGGCAGCGGCGCTGGATTTTGTGCGCCAATTGGAGCTTGCCGCACAGGATGCCAGCGGCCACCTCGACTACCAGAATGTTATGGCGCCCGACCTGCAAACGTTCTGCCACATGGCCAAGTTGCCCGCCGCGCCCAATGCGCTTTCGGACGCAGGCTACATGTTTACGCTTTCGGGCGCGGACCTTATCCGCGACATCTATACATACTGCAGCGAGCTCGCCGAGCGCCATGTCTTTGACGCAGCTGAAGTCAAACCGGGATATGTCATCAAGCTGGTTCTTAGGCTGTTCTTGATGGACGGGTTCGCGGCCATGCCGGCGTAAGCCGAGTCTTTAGCATCACCGTCAACTGGGCAACAACCGCTTAACCTTAGTGGGCGCCAATCGAGAGTCGATTATTGGGTCGCCTCGTCCGCTAACGCATTTATTCCACGCGCTCCAACAGTCGATACTTGCGGTTGCGGCTCGTCGCCGGCGCCGTGGGCTCAAGCTCGCCTTGAGCAATGAGCGCGTTGACGCGCGACCTAACCTGGGAAATTGTGAGCCCCGTGCGCTCTGCCAGCTCACGCGTCCCCAGCTCGCCGTAATGTTTGAGTGCCGTCACAATTAAGCCCCCGCCATGATCGACCGGCTCGATCTTTGAACGGTAAAGTACGACCTTGAACCGATCGAACCCCGGGCAGAACAGGGGCTCGGCCAGACCATGCGCGCGCATGGCATCGATCATCATCGGGATGCCCGAGCCATTGCCCTCAGCCGGCGAACCTGCGCCATCCGGCAGCGGGACAATCGACATGAGTTTCACGAGCGTCGCGTTACGGCATCGGGAGCTGCCGTCAAACAAGTTCACGCGAGTCTTTCCCCCGTATAGGCCGCCGGGGTTCGTCACCTCGATACGGTCATCAAAGACGTCAACAGCGATCGACTGCCCACAGAACCGATCTCCGTATTCTCGGTGGATTACGGCGTTGGCGATTGCCTCGCGCAGGACTTCCTCGGGAATCTCCAGCGAGTCGACACGCGAGACGCCTTGGATCGTCGAGGTTCGCCGCAAATTCTTGGCGATTGCCGCGACGGCATCCGAGATCATTTCGCCCAACGTTCCCTCGCAGATCGTACGGTCCATGAACCTCAACGACCCCGCCGCGCCCTTCTGCGTTCCGGCATAGACCGCCACATCGATAAAGAGCTTGGGATAGAACTGCTGAGGATAGGCACCCGCGGCCAGGAGTCCGGCCTTAGTGACATTGCCCTGGGAGTCGAGGAAATTCAGGCGCTCCAGCTTCGTTTTCTTGTCCGGCGCGCCGCGCATCGCACGAGGTGTCAGTGAGAAAGCACGCTCTATCGTGCGGTCGACCAGGGCCTCGTCAAGATCGCCTGCGACCGCGCCGGGCACTGCATCGCGATCACTGGGGCTCGTCCGCTCATACGATGACAAGGACAGGACCTCGGTCGACGAGAGCGGAACATCTTTATCATCGATGCGTTTGTAGCTGCCGCCTTGAGCGCCCCGCTCTATGACATAACAAGGCTTGCTCGACGGGTCGAGCTCCTCAATCGTGATGACCAGAACCACGGTGCCTCGAAGCTCCACGCGCTCAATAGTGTATTTGGGCGGATTGGCCAGTTTTCCGCGACCGCCGGCATCACCCATGCCTGCGACAAATTGGTTGAGCACCTTCTCGGTCTCAAAGTTCTCAACCGGGACAAAGCCCACGCGCTCGCTCACGCCGAGCACGATAATTCCGCCAGCGGTATTCGCGAATGCGCTAACCGTTTCCCATACGTCGCGAGAAAGCGTCGTGGCGCTCTCTTTCACTTCGACGCTAAGGTCATCCGAGCCCATGCGCTTTAATGACTCGAGCAGACCGGCCAGCTCGTTTTCGTTCATCTGCACGTCCCTTCGCTCGGTCCTGCGGAGAATGCCGCAGACGGATTTCCCTCGTCGCTCAGTTATCTCTCGTAATTATCTCTCATCTTTCTGCTATCTCTCATATTAGAGATAAGTGAGAGATGAAAGAAAAGATGTCTGCCATCTGTTTCATTTAAACATGTTTTTGCTGGTAAAACAATCTATATTGAGACAATACCATGGTTGCCTGTCTCTTTGCAGCATTGTTATCTCTCATATTTATCTCTCATCTTTCTGTTATCTCTCGTATTAGAGACGAATGAGATATGAGAGATGTGCGGGCGGCGGATGAGCGTGGATTTTGAACGGTCGGGAAATGAGGGTGGATATTTGGACGGTTTTTGGGCGTTTTGAGGCTGATTCCGTCCGAAAATCAACTCTCATTCGATAGGCGTCCAAGTTTCCACACTCGTGCGGTGAACGAGCAAGGCCTTCGCCCAATCCGCCGGCATCGTCTCCAGTTCGCCGCAGAGCCGCGGCCCCATATGGGTATACTCACGAGGATTCGACTCGATTCGCCCCCGCTGGGACGTCAAAGGAGACTGCATATGTCCACCACCTCAACCGACCCGCGCGCCGCTGCCGCCGCGCTGCTGGTGCCCGGCACCACCTGTCACGGCTTTGCCGTCGAGCGCTGCGAGGCCGTGCCCGAGCTCGACTCGGACGCCTACGTGCTGCGCCACACCGCCTCGGGCGCCCGCCTGCTGTACTTGGCATGTGACGACGAGAACAAGGCCTTTGCCATTGGCTTTAAGACGCCGCCGGCCGATTCCACCGGCGTGTTCCATATCCTCGAGCACTCGGTGCTGTGCGGATCGGCCAAGTTTCCCGTCAAGGAGCCGTTCGTCGACCTGATCAAGAGCTCCATGCAGACGTTCCTCAACGCCATGACCTACCCCGACAAAACCATCTACCCCGTCGCCACCACCAACGAGCAGGATCTGTACAACCTGATGGACGTGTACCTGGACGCGGTGTTCAACCCGGCCATCTATACCAAGCCCACCATTTTTGAGCAGGAGGGCTGGCACTACGAGCTGGACCTGCCGAAGGGCGCCGAGGGCGAGGGCAACGGCAGTTCCGCAAGCCTGCGCGAGGGAACCCTACGCTATAACGGCGTGGTTTTCAATGAGATGAAGGGCGCGCTGTCCGACCCCATGAGCGTGCTGGACGATGCCGTCAACGCCGCGCTTTATCCCGACACCGCCTATGCGCACGAGAGCGGCGGCGACCCGCGCGCGATCCCTGCGCTCACCTACGAGCAGTTCCTGGACACGCACGCACGCCACTACAATCCTTCCAACTCCTACATCACGCTCTACGGCGACCTGGACGTGGACCGTGCACTGGCCTTTTTGGACGAGCACTATCTGTCGCAGCCGAGTGCCGCGAGCCGCCGCATGGAAGCTGCCGTTGCAGCCGGCGAGGACCCGTCCACGCTGGCGCCCAATCCGCTGGTCGTGCAGGCGCCCGTGACCTGCGAGTACAAGCGTGTCGAGATGGCAACCACACCCGAGAACGCCCTGGTGGGCCTGGGTCTTGTGCTGGGCAGCGCGCTCGACCGCAAGCGCACGATCGCGGCGGACATCCTGTTCGAGGCACTGCTGGGTTCCAACGAGGCGCCGGTTAAGAAGGCCATTCTGGCCGCCGGCCTGGGCGGCAACGTGGTGAGCTACACCGCGGCCGAGAGCCTGCAGCCCTACGAGCTCATCATGCTGCAAAACGCGCAGCCCGGCGTGGCGCGCGAGCTGCGCCGGGTGTTCCAGGACGCCTGCCGCGACCTGTGCGAGCACGGCGTTCCGCGCGAGCGCCTGGAGGCCATCATCAGCAGCAACGAATACGACCTGCGCCAGCGCGACTACGGTATCGCCGACGGCGTGGCCATTGCGTGCGACGCGCTGAGCACCTGGCTCTACGATGACGACGCCGCGACGCTGGCGCTCAAGTACGGCCCGGTGTACGAGGAGCTGCGCGGCGAGCTGGACGGCAGCTATTTTGAGGACCTGCTGCGCGAGCTGGTGCTGGAAAACGACCACATGGCGCTGGTCGAGCTGGTGCCGGTGGATGCCGCCGAGGGCGCGGAGAGTGCCGAGGCCGCCGAGCTGGCAGCCAAGCGCGATGCCATGACCGATGCCGAGCTGGCCGATGTGGTCGAGCGCACGGCTGCGCTGCGCGCCGCGCAGGAGGCGGATGACGCGCCCGAGGCCAAGGCCACGCTGCCACGCCTGCGCGTGTCCGACATTGGCGAGGCGCGCCCCGAGCCGCCGCTGGTCGTGGACACGACCGCGCCCATCCCCTGCCTGCGCCACGGCATCCCCACCAACCGCTTGGCCTACGCCATGCAGTATTTCGACCTGAGCTGCGTCGCGTTTGAAGACCTGCCCTATGTGACCCTGCTCTGTCGCCTGCTCAAACAGCTGCCCACGAGCGAGCACTCGGCCGAGGAGCTCGACAACCTCATCGCTGGCAGGCTGGGCTTTTTGAGCTTTACGACCGAGGTCATGACGCAGCCCGACGTGGACGGCGTGCGCCCCTACCTGCTGGTGAGCGCCGGCGCCCTGTCCGAAAAGATCGATGCGCTGGCGAGCCTGCCGCGCGAGGTGTGGTCGAGCACGCTGTTGCTCGATGCCGACGCCGACCGCGTGCGCGACGTGCTCACGCAGATTCGCATTGGGCTTGAGCAGGGCTTCATTAACAACGGTCACTCGGCGGCGCTTGGTCGCGCGATGAGCTACAGCTCGCCTTCGGCCGTGGTGCGCGAGCAGCTTTCGGGCGTGGACTTCTACCTGTTCCTGCGCGATCTGCTCGACCACTTTGACGAGCGCCTGGACGACCTGCGCGCCAAGCTTGCCGAGCTGGCAGGCCGCATCTTTGTGTCCGATGGCTGTCTGGCGAGCTTTACCGGCAGCGACGAGGACTTTGACGCGTACTGGGACGCCGCGGGCGACCTGGGGCTTGGCGCGGGCGACGGCGCTGGCAGCGGCACGCTCGTGGTACCGGAGCCGCGCGACCGTCACGAGGCTTTCGTCATCCCCAGCGACATCTGCTTTGCGGCGAGCGCGTGCGATCCGCGCCGTCTGGGCATTAACGTGACGGGTGCCTGGGCGGTTGCCGCCAACGCGCTCTCCTACGACTACCTGTGGAACGAGATCCGCGTGAAGGGCGGTGCGTACGGATGCGGATTCCGCGCGGCCGGCGAGCGTCAGGCGGCGTTCTACACCTACCGCGACCCGGCGGTCGACCCCTCGATTGAGCGCGTGGCGCGCGCAGGCGAATGGCTCGGCAGCTTTGAGCCCGACGAGGCAGCCTTTGAGGGCTTTATCGTGAGCTGCGTGAGCGGCATGGACGCGCCGGTGAAGCCGTACGCGCTCACCAAACGCCGCAACACGACCTACCTGGCCGGACTCGATCCGCATGCACGCGAGGAGCGCCGCGCCCAGATGCTCGCCGCCACGCCCGGTGAGCTGCGCTCGCTCGGCGCCGACGTGACGCGCATTGCAGCCGTCTCGCCCACCTGCGTCTTTGGCGGCCGAGACGTCATCGCCAAGAGCAACGCCGGCTTCAACGTCATCGACCTGCTGGGCTAACGCACAGCAAAGGTAGATTTTTGGGACATGCCTGAAAATCTACCTTTTCTTTTGCCGCTGCTTGGGCGGGGCAGCTCAGCCCGTCACACCAGTTTGTCTAAATCTGTAACATCTAGGCGACAATATTGGCTCCAGATGTTACAAATCGAGACGTTTTCGGATGACGCCGGCCCTTTGTCTCAATCTGTAACATCTAGGCCCGATTTTGCCGAGTTACTGTTACAGATCGAGACACACCGCCGCGAACACCCACTCTTCGTCAAAACCCACGAAGGTGTCCATGAGCTGCTCCCCTTGCGATGGTTTGCGTGGTGGTTTCGACATTTGACCAGATAAAACCTACCAAAATAAACCTGTCCCTTTTTGGTAGGTTTGAGAGAGGGGCCGGGATGGATAAGGCCGAGTTGCGGCGGGCGATAATTGCCCGGCGCGACGCTCTAGATTTGGATATGCGGGCGGCAAAGTCTGCTGCTGTATGCGCGCGGCTCGTTGAGTTACTGGGCGGCTCGGGTCCCGCGGCCCCGCGCACCGTTGCCGTCTATGCCGCCATGGGCTCCGAGGCAGATCCTGCCGCGTTTGCCGCAGCGGCCGCAAAACACGGCTGGCGCGTGGCCTATCCGTGCATGTTCTCGGCAGCTGACACCGTGGCTTGTGGCCAGCGCATGTGCATGCGGGCAGTTGCTGCCGGCGATGCGTCCGAGGCCCCGTTTATCGCCTACCCTACGCGGGCCTTCGCAGCCACGGACGTCGACAGCAGCCGTTTTCCTATCGTGCCTGCCGAGGCGCTCGATATGATCGTCGTGCCGCTCGTAGCCTTCGACCACACCGGCGCGCGCCTGGGCTACGGCGGCGGCTGCTACGACCGCTACCTGCCCACGCTCTCGCCCGCATGCCAAATCATCGGCATCGCCTTTGACGAGCAGCGTGTCGACCACGTTCCCACCGACACCCACGACCTGCCGCTACCCCACATCATCAGCGCCTAACTGCCGTTGTATCGCACCCGCAAGATGGGCATCCGAAAATCCACGCTCGTCACGCCGCAGCCGCAGCCACAACCGCAACCGCAGCCGTAGCCTAGTGCTCCTCGCCGGCGCGGGCCAGGTCGTAGGGCGTGGTCTGGTAGACGTAGTAGTTGAGCCAGTTGGTGTAGAGCAGCTGGGCCTGGCTGCGCCAGACGTTGCGCGGCTCGGCGGTGGGGTCGTCACCTGGGAAGTAATGCGCCGGCACCTGGGGGTTGAGCCCGCGCTTCACGTCGCGCTCGTACTCCAGGCGCAGCGTGTCGGTATCGTACTCGGGATGGCCAAAGACAAAGAAGCGGCGGCTGTCGGTCGACTTGACGATGTACAGGCCCACCTCGTCTGATACGGCCACGACCTCAAGCTGCGGCTCGGCCTCCACGTCCTCGCGGCGCACATCGGTATTGCGTGAATGCACGGCATAGAAGCGGTCGTCAAAGCCGCGGACCAGCGGGCTTTGCGGCTTCACCAGATAATGCTCAAACACGCCGCTCGCCTTGGCCGGCAGGTCGCACTTCTGGATACCGTAATGATGGTAGAGCCCTGCCTGTGCACCCCAGCAAATATGCAGCGTAGAGTGCACGTGCGTGGTGGACCAATCCATGATCTGGCAGAGCTCGGGCCAGTAGTCGACCTCCTCGAACGGCATCTGCTCCACCGGCGCGCCCGTGATGATCAGGCCGTCGTAGTGGATATCGCGGATGTCGTCGAACGTACGGTAGAACGTCTCCAGGTGGCCGGCACTCACGTGCGTGGCCTCGTGCGTCTTGGTGCGTAGCAGGTCCACCTCTACCTGCAGCGGCGTGTTGGAGAGCTTGCGCATGATCTGCGTCTCGGTGGCGATCTTGGTGGGCATGAGGTTGAGGATGAGCACGCGCAGCGGACGGATGTCCTGGTGCAGCGCGCGGTACTCGGTCATGACAAAGATGTTCTCGCTCTCGAGCTGCGCGGCGGCAGGGAGGGCGTCGGGGATGCGAATGGGCATGGATGCTCCTTACGAGTCAGTTGCAGCTATGGTACAACGAGCGGCCCCATCCGCGCGAGTGCATCGCCCCGAGACACCGTCAGCGGCCCAAATCACTCCAAAAGTAGAGATTAAGGCATGTCCCAAAAATCTACGGCGCTTTAGCCTAGCAAAGTGGCAGCAGGACGCTACAATGGTTCGATGCGAAAAACTCGGCCGAAAGGATATGAATATGTACCAGACGCGTAAGATCGGTGTGGTCGGCCAGGGCCACGTAGGAGCACATGTCGCCAACAGCCTGCTCATGCAGGGCATTGCCGATGAGCTGTACCTCTGCGATATCAACGAGGCAAAGGTGACGTCCGAGGTCCAAGACCTGCGCGACTCCCTTTCGTTTGTCCCGTACAACACCAAGATCGTCAACTGCTACGACCACTACGAGGAGCTGGCCTGCTGCGACGTCATCGTCAACGCCGCCGGCAAGGTCGCACTGGCCGCCGGCAACCGCGACGGCGAGCTGTTCTTTACCACCGACGCCGCCCGCACCTTTGCCAAGCGCATCGTCGATGCCGGCTTCGACGGCATCTTCGTGAGCATCTCCAACCCCTGCGACGTCGTTTGCACCGAGCTGTGGCATCTGACCGGCTACGATCCCAAGAAGATCATCGGCTCGGGCTGTGGCCTGGACTCTGCCCGCCTGCGCACCGAGATCTCCAAGAAGGTCGGGGTGAGCCCCAAGTCCATCGACGCCTACATGATCGGCGAGCATGGCTTTAGCCAGCTGGCCGCCTTTAAGGCCGCAACCATCGCCGGCAAGAGCCTCAACGAGCTTCAGGCCGAGAACCCCGACAAGTACGCCTTCGACCACATGGAAGTCGAGGAGCTCGCACGCAAGGGCGGTTATGTGACTTACGCCGGCAAGCAGTGCACCGAGTACGCCGTTGCCAACTCCGCCGCGCGCGTCTGCGCCGCCGTGCTGCACAACGAGCACGCCGTGCTTTCGGCCTCTACGCTTATGACCGGCCAATATGGCGAGGAGGGCATCTTTACCTCCCTGCCGTGCGTGATCGGCGCCGAGGGCGTCGAGGAGGTCTACACGCTCGACCTTTCCGAGCACGAGCGCGAGGGCTTCCACAAGAGCTGTCAGCACATCCGCGACAACATCGCCCAGCTCGACTGGTGGGACGCCGAGGCCTACGACGCCAAGTAGTCCGCCGGTTGATGCGACAACTCACTCATACGGACACAATGTAAAGCGGGCCGCGCCGGAAACCCACCGGCGCGGCCCGCTTTTTGACTCACGCGACACGCTTGCAGATTTAGGTCTAATACTTTTCCCGAAAAGTGAACGAGCAAAAACGAGCCCCCGAAGCATCGGCACTTTGTGGGGACCATTTCCTGCAGTTTCATTAAGATTTTCCTGCTGTTTTGGCGTCAAAAAATGTCGATGCTTCGGGGGTCCAAAATAGGTCGTTCACTTCTCGGGAAAAGTATTTGACTTCGTTTTTCGACAAACAGAAAGGGGCGCCGTGACGCAAACGGGGCCCGCGCTTGGCGAAGGCCCCGTCATGAAAAATCGCGTTCCCCGTTACCTAGTACCGCTCGACGCCCATGTAGCGGCGAACCTCGGGGCTGTGGTCAAATACCTTGCCGCGGGCGGCGCGCAGCTCACAGCTCATCGCATAGAAGAAGATCGGCTCCAGGTACGAACGCACGCTGGCGGGCACCTCGCCCACGCCGTACTCAAGCGCATCGAGCACCATGACTGTATCGGTGTGCGTGTTGAGAAATGCCAGTGCGCGCTCCTCCATGGGGCGACACTCGCCAGCGCCAAGCTGCACAAAGTAGAACACGCCGGGCTCGGTAGCCTCGAAGGGACCGTGGAAATACTCGCCGGAGTGGATGTAGCAGCAGTGCTGCCACTGCATCTCCATGAGCGAGCAGATGGCCATGGCGTAGGTCTGGCTAAAGTTGGGGCCGGAGCCCAGGATATAGAAGAACTTGTGCTGCTGGCAGAGCTCGGCAAAGCGATCGCCCAGCTCGGCGTTGACCTTCTCGCGGGCAGCGGGCAGCAGTGTGTCCATCTGCTTAAGGCCGGCGTACATGTCGGCGAGCGCCTCGTAGCCCTCCTGCTGGTCGAGCAGCTCGGCGGCGATCAGAGCGCCGATGCCCTGCGGAACTTCGGCCTGCGACTCGCCCTTGCCCCACGGGTAAACCCAGGTGGTCCACTTGCCGTTATCGATCTTGGAGCCCGCGTAGTCAGTCATAGTCACGACCTCGGCACCGGCGGCCAGCGCCATCTCGCAGCCGTCGACGACCTCTTGCGTGTTACCGCTGTGGCTACAGGCGATGACGAGTGACTTCGGCCCTAGGCTCTTGGGGGCCATAAGGCAAAACTCGCGCGCCGTGTAGACCGTCGAGGTAAACGTGGTTGCCTCGCGCTTGAGCAGCTCATTGGCCGGCATAAGGTCAATCATCGAACCGCCGCAGGCGATCCAAAAGACATTCTCGATCTTACCCTTGCGCTCGATAATTTCCTGAACCAGATCGTGTGCGTTCACGGTGACATTCCTCCCTGTGTGGCGGCTTTGAGCGGCGACAGCTCGTACCTGCGGTCGTTCTATGTTGTCCTATTTATAGCACGCAAGCTGTCGCAGGTGAATTCATTTCACCAAACTTGTTCTGTATTGTTCTATCTATGGACGTTAGATGTCGAACACGTAGCGCGACCCCACGATCTTTTGGCGCCCGAGCAGCAAGGGCCGCTCGTCCGCATCGGTAAAGTACGCCTCCATATAAAAGAGCGGCTCGCCAACCGGCACCTCCAACAGCGGGGCCGTCTGAGCATCGGCGAGCGCGATCTCCACGGTACAGGGATCGGACTTGAGCGGTGCGCGGCCCGAATGCACGGCAACGAGCGCAAAAATCGAATTGTCGGTGAGGTCCTCGTCGGCAAGCTGCTGCAGATAGGGATGGTCGGCCAGCACAAAGGCGTTGTTCTCGAGCATGACGGGCACGCCATCGGCCGTGCGCACGCGCTCGACCACGATGAGCTCGCAGCCGGGTTCCACGCCAAAAAACGCCGCGTCCTCGCGCGTCGCCGCAACCACCGTGCGCGACACCAGGCGCGCTCCGGCCGCCATGTCGTTGGCAGCGCAGGCCTCGGTAAAACTCTGGACGTCGCCTTTCTGGACAATCTTGCGCTTGAGCTTGGGCGCACACACAAACGTGCCCCTCCCCTGCTGACGGTTGAGATATCCCGCGCGCGACAACTCCTCAATGGCGCGACGCACGGTAATGCGCCCCACGCCGTAGGACTTCGCGAGCTCCATCTCGGAAGGAATGCGCGAGCCGGCAGCGTACACGCCGCGCGCAATCTCGCCCTTTAGGTCGTCCATAACCTGCTGGTACAGCGGCACGGCGGACACGTCAGTACGGTCGGTCTTGCTATCGGCTACCATCGTTACGCTCCATCCCGTGCATGCTCGGATTCAAACTCTTCAATCGCCGCCATAAACTGCTCGCCAAAGGCGTCGGCTTTTTTCTCGCCAATGCCGTTGACCCGGATAAGCTCGTCGCGCGTCTGAGGGCGCAGGCGGCACAGACCGCGCAGCGCCTTATCGGAGAAGACCATGTACGGCGCCATCTCCAGCTCGGTCGAAATCTCCTTGCGGAGTGCCCGCAAGCGCTCGAACAGCTCGGCATCGTCGCCCACGCGCGGGCGCTGATCCAGCTCGGCCTCCTCGCGCAGCAGATCCACCGCACGGCGGGCGCGGGCCGAGGCCTTGCGCTTGGATGCACGACGCTTAACGGTAAAGGCAAACGCCTCGTCCTCGACCTCGCCGGCACGCGGGCCCAGTCCAACGACCGGGTACTGTCCCTGTGAGGTTGCCAAATAACCGCGGCCGCACAGCTGGCCTATGATGTCCTTGATGCGCCCGACCGATTCGCTCGACAGCTCACCGTAGCCGCGGTCCTCGTCCAGATGCATCTGGCGAATGCGCTCGGTGTTGCCGCCGTGGAGCACGTCGGCGATCAGCGACTTGCCAAAACGCATGGGACGCGTAGCCACATAGCGCACGGCGGCGCGGGCCATATCGGTGACGTCCTCGACCTCGAACTGCGTGAGGCAGTTGCTGCAGTTGCCGCAGCCCTCGGCGTCCTCCGTGGCGGCACCGCTAGCACCGGCTGCGGCGGTATGCTCGGCCGCAGCCTCGTCGCCAAAGTAGCGCAGCATGTATTCGCGCAGGCAGCCGGTGGTATTGCAGTAGCCCTCCATCTGGCTGAGCAGGCGATATCGATTCTGGAGCGCCCACGCGCGTTGCTCGTCATCGAGCGCCTCGTCGGCAGCATCGCCGCGATCGATCAAAAAGCGACGCATGCGAAAATCATTGCCGTTCCACAGCAAATGGCAGCTGGCTGGGTCTCCATCGCGGCCGGCGCGGCCCGCCTCCTGGTAGTACGCTTCGATGCTCTCGGGCACGTTGTTGTGAATCACGTAGCGCACGTTGGGCTTGTCGATACCCATGCCAAAGGCGTTGGTGGCAACCATTACCTGGATATCGTCGTCGATAAAGGCGCGCTGGCTTTGCCGGCGGGCGTCGTTGCCCATGCCGGCATGGTAGCGGCCAACGCGAATGCCGCTGGAGCCCAGCGCCTCGGCAAGCTCGCTTGCCAGCGCATCGACGGTCTTGCGAGTCGAGCAATACACGATGCCGCTTTCACTCGAATGTGCGATCACATAGTCGCGCACCCACGCGGCCTTGGCCTTGTCGCCCATCTCCTCGCAGCCAAAGTAGAGGTTCTTGCGATCGAAGCCCGTCACCACCGTCGCGGGGTTTTGCAGGCCGAGCATCTGCTGAATGTCCGCACGCACGCGCTCGGTCGCCGTAGCGGTAAAGGCCGCCACGATGGGACGCTGCGGCAGGGAATCGATGAACTCGCGAATCTGCAGGTAGGCGGGACGGAAATCCTGGCCCCACTGGCTTACGCAGTGGGCCTCGTCAATGGCCACGAGCGGCACGCCAATGCCGGCGGCGGCCTCCCGCGCAAAAGCTAAAAAGCGCGGCTCGAGCAGACGCTCGGGCGCCACGTACATAAGCTGGTAGCGTCCCTCGCGCGCCCGCTTGAGCACGGTGTTTTGCTGGGCCGGAGTAAGACTGGAGTTGAGATAGCTGGGTCGCGCACCCGCCGCGAGCAATGCACGGGTCTGATCCTCCATAAGCGACAGCAGCGGACTCACCACAAAGGTGATACCGGGCAGCATGAGCGCGGGCACCTGGTAGCAAATGGACTTGCCGGCGCCCGTGGGCATAACGCCCAGCGCATCGCGGCCGGCAAGGACCGCATCGACCATGCGGTCCTGCCCCGGGCGAAACGAGGTGTAGCCAAAATAGGCGCCGAGCGTATCGAGCGCCATCTGCTGCATGCTATCGGTCATGGTTTCCTAACGTCCAAGTCATCTGCCGCCGATTATACGCCGCCACGCGGACCGGTGCCGCACGGCTGCCGGCCACGGGCAATGTAATCCGATGGGAACGAGCGTGGATAATCTCCCACTTTGAACCCGTACACAGGCCAAAAACGGTGGGTAGTCATTGGGGATATTCTTGACAAGCGCGGAAACGTCGATGGTTGAGCATAAGTCAGCGAAAACGCCCCTAAGCGAGCAAGGTGACGTGAAAGAGGAGGGAAGCGTACTTTTGTACGCGACCGACGATTGAACGTCAGATTGCCGCTTAGGGGCGTTTGCAGCGTCGACCGGTCCGCCGTTCGTTAGAACGGCGGAACCAAAGGCGTAGCGTCAAGCCGTTACACGGTTTGGTAAAACCGCGTAACTTATATGACCATGACGTAGCGACTACCCACGTAGTACTGCTTGCCGAGCAAAACCGGCTCGCCATTGGGACCGGTAAAGCCGGCACGCAGGTTGAGCAGCGGATCGTGCGGAGCGATGCCCAGCTCGGCCGCCTGCTCGGCATTGGCGCGAACGGCCTCGACCGTGCGGTAGCCAACCGAGGCAACCGGCGTTCCACCAACACGCTCGACCTCGGCAAAAATCGACTTGTCCTCAAGATCGGCCGTCAACAGCTCACGGTAGGCGTCAAAGGGCACAAAGATGTTCTCCTCAAAGATGGGTTCGCCGTCGGCCGTACGCACGCGCTTGATATGCAGCAGCAGCGCATCCTTCTGCAGGCCAAAGAACTCCATCTCGTTTTGGCGCGCCGGAACGATCTGGCGATCGATTACATGCGCGCCGGCCTTCATGCCATTGTCGGCACACAGCGCGGTAAACGTCTGCAGCATCGAGGCATGAAACTGGCGGTTGATGTGCGGCGTGGAGACAAACGTGCCACGGCCTTGCTGTTTAACCAGATAGCCATCGGAACACAGCTCCTCTACGGCGCGGCGCACCGTAATACGGCTCACCTCGTACTGCTCGGCAAGCTCAAGCTCGGACGGGATACGCTCCTTGGGTGCATAAACACCCTTCTCGATCGAATCCTTGATTTCGTCGTAAATCTGCTGGTACAGCGGCGCATTTTTGGGTGCAGGCATATCTAATCACTCTTATCGAAATATCGGGATAACAAATACGTATATAACGTCTAGTTTTATGTTACCTCATAACGATAAAACGATACACGCTCCCTACCAAAAAGGGACAGGATTGAGCAGAGCCGGCAAAATGCCAAATACCTTACTTGCCGTCGTCCTGCTGCAAGCTGTCCTGTTCGCTGAGGCGCACCTGCCTGCTGGCCATGCGTGCGGGCTTGTCGGGATCGGGAACGGCCGTGGGCATGGGTTCGTCGACATGACCGCCCCACCAACCGCCCACAAAGTTGAGCGTGTGGAACACGTTGATCACGGCTCCGGGATCAACCTCGCATACCAGCCTGATAATGTCCTGGCTCTCGTAGGTCGAGACAACGGTGTGCAGCAGGTACATCTTCTCGCGGCTGTATCCGCCGACGACCTCGGCGCAGCTAATGCCGTGCTGAAAATGGTTTACGTAGGCAGTCATAACCTCGTCTGCCTTACGCGTCGTGATCTGCAGCGTCACACGATCGTAGCGATGATAGAAACTGTCGATGGTCTTGGTCGAAATAAACTGCAACACAATGGAATACGCCGCCTTGTCCCAGCCAAACATAAAACCAAAGATTGCCAGGATAAAGCAGTTAAAGCCAAAGATGACGCCCCAGATGGTCTTGCCCGTGTGGTTGGAAACCCACAGCGCGATAAAGTCGGTGCCGCCGGTGGATGCGCCGGACTTAAGCGCGATGGCAGCACCCAGGCCCGAGACCACGCCGCCAAAAATGATGAGCATGATCTTGTCGCCCAAAAATGGAGCGAAGTGAAAAACGTTGAGGAACAGCGACGAGAGCACGACCTGCATCATCGAGAAGATGACAAAGCGCTTGCTAATGCCGCTCCAGCATAGGAGCGCCACGGGGATGTTGAGTGCGAGCATACCGAGCGAAATGTCGATGTGAACGCCGCCTAGCGAGGTAACGCGATCGAGCAGGACCGCGACGCCGGTAAGACCACTCGGAAGCAGGTCAGCGGGCCAAATGAACGCCTGGATCAGGAATGTCTGGAGAACGGCAGAGACCGTGACTGCCACGGCAGTAATGGCACGGCGGACGATGGTGAGGCGGCCGAGTACGAGCACTCGGTCCGTGAGCTGATCGATGGCATCCGCCACGCAGGCTCCTTTCGAAGGCAGATATAGTTGTGGGGCATGCCCGCGATTGTAGCATGGAGCGTGCGGGGGCGCCTCAATTCACCCTCTCTCGACAACCATCAGAAGGACCGTGAGGCCGCTCAAAAGAAAAACGCCGTGAAGAGAGCGATCCCTTCACGGCGAATTCGGCATTTGCCCAGATAAAACCTGCCAAAATAAACCTGTCCCTAAATGGCAGGTAGGATGTCACACAGATTGTCAATGACAACGTCGGCGGCAGACTGGTCCAGGTTGACGCCCTCGTGCGGACGCAGCGCCAGGACGCGGGCGCCAGAGCGCTTGCCAGCCTCGATGCCCAGAGGCGAATCCTCGATAACCAGGCACTCGGAAGGCTCCACCCCCAGCGCCTCCATGGCACGCTGGTAGATCTCGGGGTCGGGCTTAAACGCACTGCACTCGTGACCGCTGATGGTGTAGTCCAGCACGTCGGCGATGCCGGCAATCTCCACCAGCTCGTCGATCAGCTCGCGATAGGACGAGCTCGCGATGGCACACTTCACACCGCGCTCATGCAGCTCACGCATCACCGGCTCCGTCTGCTCGTTGAGAAGCTCGGCATACGGAACGGGGTGGTGCGGGCTGTAGACCTGCTTGTACTCCACGCGCAGGCGCTCACGCAGCTCAACATCGTCGGGCACCAGCGCCTTCCAAATGGCCGGCTCGTTAGACCCCGAAAGGTCGGGGATCTCGTCAAAGTGGAACCCCTTCTCTTCCATAAACGCCACGCGGCGACGGTTGTAGAACCACTCGGTATCGACCAGCACGCCGTCCATGTCAAACAGCACTGCCTTGATCATACGCATCTCCTCCCACCTGCCAAAAAGGGACAGGTTTATTTTGGTAGGTTTTATCTGGGGTTTGCGGCGCGACAAACACGCCCCCAAAGCAAAAAAGGGGACGGGGCGAAAACCCCATCCCCTCTCAATCAACCCGTAAGGTCTACTTACTTGTGATTAGTAGGAAAGCTTCCACATGTAGCGACGCATGGTCAGCGGGTGCTGACGGGCCTCGGCGATCTGGTTGCCGTACTCGCGCATAACGGCGAGGTGCAGCAGCGGGTTGAAGTAGGTGACGACGCTCGCGGGCACGGCGTCAGCCAGGCCGTAGTCCTTGGAGTCGATCAGAGCGACCTTGGCGCCCATGCGCTCAAGGAAGGTGAGGGCGCGGGCGTCCATCGGACGGGTAGCGCCATCGGACATGAAGAAGACGTAGGGCTTACCCTCGGTGGAAACCTCGAACGGGCCGTGGAAGTACTCGCCGGTGTTGTAGGCGGCGGCGTCGATCCACTGCATCTCGGTGAACAGGAAGGCGGCGTGAGAATAAGCCATCTTCTCGGAGGCACCGGAAGCCATGAAGTAGATCATCTTGTCGTCCTTGAAGTCCTCGGCGAACTTCTTGGCGAGCTTCTTGCAGGACTGAGCGGCGTTCTCGCAAAGGTCGAAGACGTTGGTGAGGCCGGTGATCATGTCCTCGTAGTGGTCATAGCCCTCGGTCTGCTGAAGGATCTCGAGAGCAAGAGCGATGGCATAGCCGGGCTTCTCGCACTTGGCAGCGTAGTTGGCGTGGAAGCCGTGGATGATGACGTGGTCGGCGTCGACGGTCAGAGCGGAGCCGGCCTTGTTGGTGAGGGAGACGACCGGGCAGTTGTGCTTCTTGGCGGTCTTGTTGGCCTCGACGGTCTCGGGCGTGGAGCCACCGAGGGAGCAGGTGATCACGAAGGTGTGCTCGTTGACCCAGGAGGGCGTGTCGTAGTTGAACTCGTTTGCGGTGAAGATCTGAACGTTCAGCTTGTCCGTGTTGTTGGCCAGGAAGTACTTGGCGGGGTAAAGGTCGGACATGGAAGCGCCGCAGCCAACGAAGGCGACGCTGTGGATCTCGTGGTTGGACAGGACGTCAGCGACGATCTGCTTAGGGAGGTTAAGGTCGATCTCGTACATCTGACACATTCCTTTCGATTTTTGCGGCGCCACTTTGCCGGACGTGCGCAGGATTACCGTGATTTGGACCGAGTCGCCGGCCCATTGAAGATGTGACATAGGGACTGTCCCTTTGACACATTTAGGGATGGAAGCCTGCCTGGGGTATGGGATGCCAGGCAGGCTCCCCGGGGAAAGCGGTTAGACGCTTGGGCGCGACTAGGCCAGGATGCCGGCCGCGGAGAGGGCGATGCCGCCCACGATGGCGATCACAAGAAGCCAACCGGTGTTGACGTTCTTCTTGATGAGCCAGTACATAAGGCCGGTGAGGCCAAGGGAAATCATCTGGGGCATCATGCCGTCCAGGATGTCCTGGATCACGACGGTGCCGTCAGCGAACTGCATCGGGGTGGTGGCGCCGATCAGCGTAGCGATCATGCCGCCCACGGACATAAGACCCACGATGCCGCAGACATACATGAGTTTCTCCATGAGGTCGCCGCCCTGAAGCTTGCTCAGGTACTCGTGGCCGCCCTGATAGCCCATCTTGGCTGCGAACCACGTGATCAGCACGGAGGGCACGATGGAGATGAGCATGGCCAGGATCGGGCCCATGATGGAGCCCTGCTGAGCCAGCTGAACGCCCAGACCAAAGGCGATAACGCGGATGGTGCCCTGGAAGAAGGAGTCACCAATACCGGAAAGCGGACCCATGAGGGAGGTCTTGACCGCGTTGATCGAATCGGGATCGAAGTTCTCGGGATCCTTGGCGTACTCCTCCTCCATGGAGGCGGCGAGGCCCAGGACGAAAGCGCTCGTCTGCGGAGTGCAGTTGTAGAACGCCATGTGACGGCGGTAAGCCTCTTTCTTGGCAGCGAGCTGCTTGGGGTCGGACTCATCCGGATAGAGGCGATCGAGCGTGGGAACCATGCCATAGAGGAAGCCCATGTTCATCTGACGCTCGTAGTTCCAAGAGGCCTGGATGGCCCAGGAGCGCCAGAAGAACTGGCTGACCTTCTTGTTCAGGGACACGTCCTTGGTTGCGGTTGCCATAGTGTGTTCCTCCTTAGTCTTCGTCGTCTTCGAGCGGATCGTAGTCGGAATCGACACCGGCGGCTACATGGGAACCGTTGAACTTGAAGCCCATGAAGACGACAGCCAGGCACACACCGATCAGAGCGACCGCGATGACGGACAGGTTGAGGTAAGCGGCGAGCAGGAAGCCGATGAACAGGAACGGAGTCATACCCTTCTTGATCATCATGGTGAGCAGCAGGGCCAAGCCGTAGGCGGTCATGATCTTGGTCGAAACGTTAAGACCAGTGGACAGCCACTCGGGAACCATGTTGACGATGGCCTGAACCAGGTCGGTGCCAACAAAGACGGCGAGGAAGATCGGCAGGAAGTACATGACGGCGTACAGACCAGTGCCGACGCAGATGTGCATACGGTAGGCAGTCTTGAACTTTCCGTTATCGATCGCGCTATCTGCCACATGGGTGAGGGCGGCGATGATGGAACGGAACACGATGCCGAGGAGCTGACCCAGGACGGCGACCGGGATGGCGATCGTCATGGCAGTCTCGGCGGAAGCATCGGTCAGGCACGCAAAGGCAGCGGCCACGATGCCGCCCAGGACCATATCGGGCGGAACGGCAGCACCGACCTGCACCAGGCCCATGGACACGAGCTCGACGGCGGCACCGACGGCAAGGCCGGTGGGCACATCGCCCAGCAGCAGACCGACGAGCGTAGCGCCAACGAGGGGCTGCTCGAAGTTAAGACGACCGAGCAGGCGGGAGTCCCACATGCAGAACACGCCGACGAGGCCGACGAGCACCGCACTGATGAACGTATTCATACCCTTCTCCTTTCAGTCAGGCAAAAGCCTGGTTGACTACAGCTTGGCGTCGATGTCGACGCTCTGATACGTGGGGGTCTGCTGGACATAGAGCTTGATGCCCATGTCGAGCAGCTGGTTGATGTCGGCCTTCTGCGTGGCGTCGAAGAAGACGGAGCTGTCCTTGCCGCCGACCTGATCGGCACCGTCGTGGTTGGCGGTGGCGCCCAGGTTGATGGCGTCGAGCTTGTAGCCCTGGCAGAATTGCAGCATCTCGGCAGTGTTGCCAAAGACGAACATGACGCGCTCGCCAAGGGTGTTGAGCTTGTCCATCTTGGCGAGGGCGCGCTCGACGGTGAAGACGTTCAGGCGCACGCCCTGGGGCTTGGCCAGCTTAAGAGCGCCCTTCTTGATGTCATCGTTGGCGGCAGCGTTGTCGACGACGATGATGCGCTCGGCCTGAACCTTGGTGGTCCAGGTAAAGACGACCTGGCCGTGCAGCAGACGGTAGTCAAGACGTGCGAGGACGATCTTGGCGGGACCGGAGCTGTGACGGGACGCCTTGGCCTTCTTGGCGGGAGCCGCGACGGCCTCGACCGGTGCGTTGGGGTTGGTCAGACCAGTGCGGGCCTCGTTGATGAGGGCCGCGAGCTCGGTGCCCTTGACGGGGGCGGGGCTCATAGCGAGCGTGAGCGCCAGCGGGATGTTGAAACCGCTGACAACCGTGAACTTCGTGCCGTTCTTGGAAAGCTCGACCATGCTGTTGTTGACCGAGCTGCCGAGCATATCGGTCAGCACATAGACGGTGTCGTCCGCGTTGAACGTGGCGATCATGGCGTCCACCTTATTGGTGATGGGCTCCTTGTCGTCACGAGCAAGCGACACGACGTGGACGTTCGACACGTCGCCGAGAACCATCTCGAGCGTGTCTTTGGCGCCTGCGGCCAGGCCGCCATGAGATGCGAGAATGATCTGATTCATCTTGCCTCCTCCTTCTCGTTATGGTCATTATAACGTCTTATACGCTACTTATATTGATAATTAGTATAAAGACCGTTCGCGGTTAAAAATCGACCGTTTACGGGTTTAACGTACTCGAAACGTTGGGGCTGGATAAGCGGACACTGGCTGGATAACCCCAGGTCGGATGCCGCACGCAATTCCCTATCGCACGAAGTACCAGGGACTTTCCTGTACGGTGGGCTCCAGCGCGATGCCGGTGCGTTCCTTAAACAGATCCATGTCCTGCGATTTCTCCGTCCACCACGCGTTGGGCTTAAAGGTCATGCTCTCAATGACATGGCCGACAAACACACTGTTGCGCAGCTTGGAAAAGTCGGTATTCATGATCAGGATGGACGCGAGCACCAGCACGATGCCCAGGACCTTGATCGCGCCGGCGGGCTCGGCGTAGACACCAATGCCCAGCAGTACGGTGACAACTGTCTCGAATGACATTACGACGGGAACTTTCGACGTCTCGAGCCCCATGGACAGACCCTGCATATATAAGATGTAAGCCACGGCTGTGGGGATGAGTCCAAAGCCAAGGAACAGCAGCAGCAGCTGTGGCGACATTGCCGCGGCGACATCCGGCCACGGAGCCGCGATAGCTGCCATAACCGCACCGCCAAAAACAAAGCCCCAAAACGTGACAGCCAGCGGGTGGACCGTCTTGGTTGCTATTCGGCTAAACACCGCGAGCGACGCACCACAAAGGCCTGCAATCACACCCGACGTGACGCCCCAAACCGAAAAATGAAAACCGGAAAGGTCGCCATTGGTCACTGAAAGCACGCAGCCAACGATGTTAAAGACAATGGCAACGAGCTTGTTAGGGGTCACGTCCTCGCGATAAAGCATGCGGCCGAGCATGACGCCAAACACCGGCGAGGTGTAGAGCAGCACCGAGGCCGTGGACATGCCCACCTCGCCCATGCACTCGTAATAGCAGGTGTTGGCGGCGGCCAAACCGACGATACCGACAAGCGCGCAGGGAACAAGCTCTTTAGGGCTTGCCTTGAACAGGGCCAGCGGACCCTGAGCCACGGTAGACCCCTCACCCGGGCGGCAGCCCATAAACATCAGGACCGGCGCCAAGATAAGCGCTCCGACCAACAAGCGAAAGGCAGCCATACTCTGGGACAAAACGCCCATGGCCGAGATGCCGTTTACAAAGATTCCGATGCTGCCCCACATAAGCGCGGCGATCAGCACCAGCACATAGCCCAGATTGCTTTTCTTCAACGCAGCCTCCTCGGTATTGTTTCCAATATGTTTCATACTACGTTATAGTCGTTATATACATTTTTCAAGCCACAAATCGCCGAACGGAAAATGATCCGCTGGGGACGGAGGAAAACGGATCACTGAGGGGCTGGTCTGAGTCAGTGATCCGTTTTCCTCCGTCCCCAGCGGATCATTTGGCTGTTGCGGTGAAATAGTTCCTAAATAGAGGCTTCAAGCCCCCAAACAGGAACTATTCCACCGCAACTTATGAGGACATCGAGCTGTTAGGCCGCTCTATCCCCTAGTAGTCCAGCTTCCACATGTAGCGGCGCGTCATATAGTCCTTGTGGGTGACGGCAGAGAGCGCGCGCATGTAGACGTTGTTGAGGATCGGCGCGAAGATCAGGTGGTTGAAGTACTCGCTCACGCTGTCCTTGATGTCGTTGAGGCCGAGCTCCTTGGCGTCGAGCTGATAGACGCGCTCGCCACCGTACTGGTTGACGAAGCGGATGCCGCGCTCGTCGTTGCAGCGGCTGCGGCCGACGCTGATGAGCTGGAACAGCGAGGTACGCTTGTCCAGGATCTCGAAGGGGCCATGGAAGAAATCGCAGGTGTTGATGGTGCAGGAGTCGATTTGCAGCATCTCCTGCACGTTGCAGATGCTAAAGACGTAGGCGGCACCAAAGAGCGGACCCTGAGCCATCACGTTGATGCAGGGCTTGTCGGCGTTCTGCTCGGCCCACTTGGCGGCAAGCGGACGGGTGTACTCGACGGCCTTGCGATAGATGGGGTCGACCAAGTCGAAGGCGGCCATAGCGGTCTCGTACTCGGCATAGCCCTCGGTCTGCTGCGTGAGCTCCATGGCGATCATGGTCACGACGGCGGAGTTGGTGCGGCCCATGCAGGACTCGTCGACGGCCAGGCTGTCGTACTGAATCTTGTAGTCGCAGACCTCGGTGAGGGCGGACTCGTCAACATAGATGGCGATGGTGCTGGCACCGTGGTCCTTGGCGACCTGGGCGGCGACGATAGTCTCCTTGGTGCCGCGCATGGACACGACGACGGCCAAGGTGTTCTCGTTGACGTAGGCGGGCGTGGCGTGCACGAACTCGTTGCTGGTGTAGCTGGAGCTCACGACCTGCGTGGCCTCGTGCTCCATAAAGTACTGGGCAGGATAGTTACCGCCGTTGGATCCGCCGGCGCCAATCCACACGACGCGCTTGATGCCGCCCTTGTCTGCCTTGTCGGCCAAAACCTGGGAGACGACATCTTTAACCTGTTCCTGAGTAGTCATCGTGCATCAGCCTTTCTTCTCGTTTGATGCTCATCACAGGCATACAAGTTACATACATGTTTTGGTTATGTCGACTAGTTGTATGCTATATTTGTCTTAGAAATTTTGCTGGTAAGGTTTTCGGTAGCTCGATACCAGCGGTTTTATTGTTGTGTTGAATACATGCTTGCTTAGGTAAGCATACAGGTTAGATATAGGTTGGCAATATGGGCGTCACATCTAAAAAGAAACTGACCCAATACGAGCGCTTGGCGGGCACGCTGCGCGATCGCATCGCTGCCGGCACGTATGCGCGCGGAGACAAGCTGCCGTCCGAGATGGAACTCATGGACGAATCGGGGCTGTCACGCAGCACCGTACGCCACGCCCTTAAGGTGCTCGTTGATGAGGGCCTGGTGCGCACCGAGCGCGGGCGTGGCGCCTTTGTGGCCGACACGCCCGCGCTCCACGAGAACAACCTGGTGTTTTCGAGCTATACCAAGCAGGTCGAAGGCCAGGGCATGAAGCCCACCACGCGCACCGTGGACTCGGGCTTTGCCAAGGCGGCCGGCAGCATAGCTAAGTTCTTTGACGCCGCCGTGGGCAGCAAGCTCGTCAAACTTGTCCGCCTGCGCTACCTGGACGACGCACCGCTGTGCCTGGAGACCACCTACCTGCCGCCAAGCTTCGAGACGCTCATCGATCGCGATATCAACGGTTCGCTCTACGCCACGCTGCGACAGGAGTTCCATCGCGCACCGGCACAGGGGCATAAGACCTTTGAGGTGTGCTACGCCTCGCAAAACGAGGCGTTTTTGCTCAACGTTGAGCGCGGACAGGCGCTGATCCTGATCACCGACTACGTCTACGACACCGACGGCCGACCGCTCCATGTCTCCAAGCGCATCCAACGCACCGACCGCGCCAAATACATCGAACCCATCGGCTAACCTGCCAAAATAAACCTGTCCCTAAATGGTAGGTTTGGGAAGGTCGGGGAACCAGGTTGGTTTGGGTTGGTTGGGCGTGCGCTCGGCTAGGACCAACTCCATCCAACACATGTCGTACCAGCGACCGAACTTTTGGGCGCAGCGATCGAAGGTGCCCACCAGGCGATATCCCATATGGGCATGGAAATCCTGGCTGTTGTGCGTCAGGTACTCGTCGTCCTTGTCGTGCGGCACGGCGATGAGCGCGCACATGTTGGTGATGCCCATCGCAATCAGGCATTGCTTGAGCGCATCGTGCAGCTTGCGGCCCAGCCCGCCGTGGCGCACATCGCGCGCCAGGTAGATCGACGTCTCGACCGACCAGTCGTATGCCTCGCGGCTGTTGAGCGGGCTCACATAGGCATAGCCTACCGGACGCCCGTCCAGCTCCATCACCAAATACGGGTAGCGCTTGAGCGTACGCTCGATACGCCCGGCGAACTCCTCAACGCTCGGAACCTCGTATTCGCAGGTAATCGCCGTATGGCGCACATACGGCTCATAGATGGCAAGCAACGCCGGCGCATCGTCGGGCGTCGCCAGGCGAATCGTCGGCTCGGACATTTCGGTCATACAACCCTTCCCCCTCAAAAACAAAGGCTGCCCTGCGCCAAGCTCAGGCGCAGGGCAGCCCCTTGTCATTACATCAGGCTACAGGACAGCCGCCAACGCGTCGATGTCCTCCTGCGTCGTGGCCCAGCTGGTGCAAAAGCGCACCACCGTGTGGGTCTCGTCGTACTTTTCCCAGTACTCAATCGAGGCATGCTCGCGAATGCGGGCCATGTCCTCGTTGGGCAGGATCACAAACTGCTGGTTGGTCGGCGTCTCCAAAAAGAACTGGTAGCCGCGCTCGTGCAGCACGCGACGCAGCGCCTGAGCGGTCTCGATCGCCTGGCGACCAATCTCAAAATACAGGCCATCGGTAAAAAGAGCCTCAAACTGCACGCCCGTCAGGCGGCCTTTGGCAAGCAGCGCGCCATGCTGCTTAATACGCGGAATGGGATGCGCCGGGGCGTGCATACCGCAGAACACCACAGCCTCTCCGCAGAGCGCGCCGCACTTGGTACCGCCGATGTAGAACACGTCGCACAGCTGCGCCAGCTCGGGCAGGGTAATGTCGCACTCATCGGCCGCCAGCGCATAGGCCAGGCGGGCGCCATCCACAAACAGCGGAATCTCGCGCTTCTGGCACACTGCGTGAATCGCCGCGAGCTCGGCCTTGGAGTACAGCGTGCCGTACTCGGTCGATAGGCTCACGTACACGGCACCCGGGAACACCGTGTGCTCGTAGCTCTCGTTTTCGTAGAACACCTGGATATAGTTCTCAAGGTCCTCGGCGTGCATCTTGCCCTCGTAGCCGGGGATGGTGAGCACCTTGTGGCCGCCAAACTCGATGGCGCCCGCCTCGTGGCAGGCGACGTGGCCGGTCTCGGCAGCAACGACGCCCTCGTACGGCGCGAGCAGCATGTCGATCACCGTCGCGTTGGCCTGCGTGCCGCCCACCAGAAAAAACACGTCGGCATCGGGGGCCTGACAGGCCTCGCGGATAAGCTGCTTGGCACGCTCGGTATGTGCATCGGTACCGTATCCGGGCTGCAGCTCCATATTGGTGTCGACGAGCGCCTGCAGCACCGCCGGGTGTGCGCCGTGGGAATAATCGTTGTTAAACGCGAGCATGGCAATCCTCTCTTACCGGGTATCGGCCAGATGATTCAAACGGAGCTATTGTACGCCGCTGGGATAGGCAATGCGCGCGGCAAGGCACTCAAGTGCCAGCACCAGAGCAAAACCGCAGCTCACATCACTCAAAAAGTGCGCTCCGATCACGATGCGGCCAAACGCGACGAACGCCACAACCACAGCCGCCGTCCAAAAGACCACACGACGGCGCGACGGCTTTTCCTTAAAGGCCGCTGCGGGAAGCCCGGCGAGCATAAGGCCGATCGCCGCGTGCGCCGCGTGTCCGCTCGCAAACGACTTAAAGCCGTCCTTGACTACACCGGCGGCAATATAGGCCCGCTTGTCGGGGTTGCCGATCACCCACCACGGCTGAAACTCGAGCCCCGGCGTCACCTCGACCACGCGCATGCGCGGGCGCGACCACAGCGGCTTGACGATCACGTTGAGGATGATGGCCTGAGCGACCCACACGGCAAGCACCATGAGCGCCCAGCGTGTGAGCTCGTCGGGCTCGGTCGTGCGCGTGAGGCGATAGACGATAAGGTTGGCGACGATGACCAGCACAAACGTCAGCACCAACTGAGCCACGATGAGTTTGCCGCCAACCCTCAGGGACGAAACGATCTCGTAGCCGGTCAGGCCAACATTGACGAGGATGCCGAGCACGGCGAGCCATTTGCTCCCCCTGGAGTCGGGACGCACCGCGCGCACGAGCATAACGCCCGCGACGCTCGCCGTCAGCTCAAACGGCAGCTCGCCGGTCGCCTCGATAAAGCGGCCGTACATACTGCCGATGTTGAACAGCGCGCTCGAGATCTGATAATCGAAGAAACTGCCCACGCCCAGGCAGAGGGCAAGGATAGCCGCGATAGCAGCGGCATCTTTCTTATAGATGTACCCGAACATGCTTTCCTTTCGATGGAACCAGATTGCCCAAATGGGGCGTTTACGGCGTCGACCCGTTAGTCATCGTCGGACGTGCCCAGCTGCTGCAGCAGCATGAGTGCCGCGGCCACGGGGCCGGTGCCGTCGTTGGCGTCGAGACCGCGACCCAGGCCGCTGCCCGCGCCGGCGCCCGCCTTGTAGGGCACCGACAGTTTGCGGCTCTTGGGGAAGTTTACCGCGCCATAGCGGGTCTTAAGCTCATAGGCCACCTTCTTGGGAACGTCGACGCCCAAAAACGTGATGCGACCGCCACTGAGCGTAACGCTCTCGAGCCCCAGGCGCTCGCCGCGAATGCGGATTCGCGCGCGATTGAACAGGTTGAGTCCCGCCAACGGCAGCTCGCCATGCGCGGCCTCGGTCTCTTCCTGCACCTCGTCGATGCTCTCCAGGTCCCCGGCCGCCGCAAGCTTACGGTATACGAGCACGCGCTGATCCACCGCCGGCAGGTACTCCTCGGACAAGAAGTAGTCGGCCGGCAGGTTGATGCCCACGCTCGCCGCCTCCACACCGGCATCGTCGTCGCCGCGCGCCTCGGCCACGGCCTGGCCCAGCATCTGCGTAAACAGGTCAAAGCCCACGCTCGACAGGTTGCCGTGCTGCTCGGCGCCCATGAGCGAGCCGGCGCCGCGGATCTCCAGGTCGCGCATGGCGATTCGCATGCCGCTGCCCAGGTCCTGGAACTCGGAGAGTGCGGTCAGGCGCGCCGTAGCCTCCTCGGTGAGCGGCAGCTCGCCCGGGAACATAAAGTACGCGTAGGCTTGCGTGGCAGAACGGCCCACGCGGCCCTTGAGCTGGTAGAGCTGTGCCAGGCCCAAGCGCTGCGAATCCTCGATGATCAGCGTGTTGGCGGTCGCGTTGTCGATGCCGCTCTCCACGATGGTCGTGGCGATGAGCACGTCGATCTTTTTGGTCGCGAACTCGATCATCACGTCCTCGACCTCGCGCGGGCTCATCTTGCCGTGCGCCACGCCCACGCGCGCCTCGGGCGCGGCCTCGTGCACGCGTGCCACGGCGTCGTCGATGGTCTTGACGCGGTTGGACACGTAGTACACCTGGCCGCCGCGGCCCACCTCCAGGCGAATCGCCGCGCTCACCACGTCGGGGTCGTACTCCCCCACGTGCACGATCACGGGGCGGCGCCCGGTCGGTGGCGTGGTGATCAGGCTCATGTCGCGCACGCCGCTCGTGGCCATCTGCATGGTTCGAGGAATAGGCGTTGCCGAAAGCGTGAGCACGTCAATCTGCTCGCGCAGGTTTTTGAGCTGCTCCTTGTGCTGTACGCCAAAGCGCTGCTCCTCGTCGATGATCACCAAACCCAGGTTCTTGGGGTTCACATCGGCCGAAAGCAAACGATGCGTGCCGATGAGCACGTCGATCGTGCCCTCGGCAAACGCCTTGAGCGCGCGCTTCTGCTGCGCCGGCGTGCGAAAGCGGCTGAGCACCTCGACCTCGAGGCCAAACGGGGCAAAGCGCTCAAAGAAGGTCTCGTAGTGCTGTTGGGCCAGAATGGTCGTGGGGCAGAGCACCATGACCTGACGGCCGGAGTCCACGCACTTAAACGCCGCGCGCAGGGCAACCTCGGTCTTGCCAAAGCCCACGTCGCCGCACAGCAGGCGGTCCATGGGCTTGGGCGCCTCCATGTCGGCCTTAATATCGGCGATAGCCTCCAGCTGGTCGCGCGTCTCGTCGTAAGGAAAGCTCTCCTCCATCTCGATCTGCTCGGGCGTGTCGGGCGGGCAGGCGATACCGGTAATCGACGAGCGGCGCGTATACAGATCGACCAGGTCAAACGCCAGCTTTTTGGCGTTCTTGCGCGCCTTGTTGGTGGCACGCGTCCAGTCGGCGGTGTTGAGCCTAGTCAAGCGCGGCTTGTCGCCGTCGGGACCAACATAGCGCGTGATGCGGTCGACCTGCTCGAGCGGCACGTAGAGCTTGTCGCCGTCGGCATATTCCAGCAAAAAGTAGTCGCGCTCCTTGCCGCCCACTTCCTGGCGCGCGATCTCGCTAAAGAGCGCGATGCCGTGGGTAGCGTGCACCACGTAGTCGCCCGGCTTAAACGGAAACGTAATCTGCGTAATGTCCACCTTGCGACGGCTGCGCACGCGGTTGGCGTCCATGCGGGCATTGAGATCGGCGATCGAGAACACGGCTAGGTTGGCATCGGGCACCACCACGCCCTGCGGCAGGGCAGCATCCACAAAGGTCACGCGTCCGCGCGAGATGGTGGGTACGGCAGCACCGGTGGCAGCCTGGGCGGCGCCCGCCTCGAGCGGGCGGGCGTTGAGTGCGTCGACGCGGCGCTCGCGGATCGAGGCATGGGCCTCCTGGCGGACAGCACGGTCGGCAGAATCTGCCGCTGCCACGCGTACGCGCTCGCCAATAACGCCGGCGTTTTCGGGGGCGGTCGTCAGCGACTCCTCAAAGGTAATGCCCTCGTCGCCAAAGGTGAGCTCCATCGACTCGCGCGCTCCGCGGTCGGGAATGGCAAACACGCAGGCATAGCGCTTGCCCACGACTTCCTGAACGCGCGTCATAAAGCGGTTGTCCGAGCCTGCGATAGCCGGCTGCTCAATCTTGAGCTCTGCCGTAACCGCACCGCCGGCGCGGATCAGGCTCACGTAGTTCAGGCGCTGCTGAGCACCAAAGTCGAGCTGCTGGGCGCGCACGTACAGGCCGTCCAAGCGGTCAATCCCCGCCTCGCCGGCGCGCGCCTCGATATCCTCGTAGGCACGCAGGCAGTCGTCGAACAGCGAGCGCGGCTCGGACAGAACCACAAGCGCCTTGCCGCTCACGTGCGCCAACGGGCTCACGGTCTGGCCGTACATCACCGGCAAAAAGCGGTCGAGCTCGGGTGTGACGATACGCGCATCAACCATCTCGAGCAGTGCCGCCAGCTTGCTGTCGCTCTGGCTTGCGCGATAGAGCGCCACGTGCATGTTGTGAACGGCTTCGTCGGTAAGCGCCAGCTCGCGGCACGGGAAGATCTCGATGCTGTCCTCGTTGCCGATGGTTTGGCCCGTAGAGCTCACCATACGGCGAATGCGATCAATTTCGTCGCCAAAGAACTCAATGCGCACGGGCGCTTTCTCTTGTGCGGGAAATACCTCGACGGTGTCGCCGTGCACGCGGAACAGGCCGGGTGCGTCGGCGGCGCCGGCATTGGTGTAGCCCATGCCCACCAGGCGCTGCGGCACTTCGTCAAAAGGAATCTCCTCGCCCACCGCAAAGGTCGTGGACTCCCAGTAGCGGCTCTCGACTGGCGGCACGCAACGCAGCAATGCACGGGCCGAGGCAACCATGATGCAGTTGTCCCCGCGCACGATACGCCCCAGAGCCTCGCAGCGCTGCGCCACCACGGCATCGTCGGGCGCCTGCTCGCGCCACGGATAGTCCTTGCGCTCGGGAAAGCGGCACACGTGCGCCAGGCCCACGTAGGCGGCAAGGCTGCGCGCGGCGCGATCGGCCGCGTCCTCGCCGCTCACAATGTAGACCGTAGGGCGCGGGCGGCGCGCAAACTGAGCAGCCGCCATAAGCGTGCGGCCCGACTGCGACACGGCCAGCGTCACATCCTCGCCGGCGTCGAGCCCGGCCTCGACGGTCTGCAAGGCCTCGGCAGTGTAGAGCTGCGCGGCTATACGGTGAATGAGCATGCTGTTCCTCCGGCATCGCAACGCCAAAAGCCCGCCGGGGCAAGCTCGGCGGGTCTTACGTCAAAAGTATTGATTATCATGGTAGCGCATGAGGTGAACACGCCAGCGCACGCCAAACAGCTACCCCAAAACGCGCATGCTCGGGCAAAGATCTGCCAGCGGGCACTCGTCGCACTTGGGTTTGCGGGCATCGCAGATCTCGCGGCCAAAGGTGATCCACTGGTGGTTGACCGATTCCCAATACTCGTGCGGCAAGATCTTGAGCAGATCTTGCTCGGTCTTGAGCGGCTCCTTGGCATGCGTCTTGGGACTCAGCATCAGGCGGTGCGCGATGCGGTTGACGTGCGTATCGACCGCGATGCCCTCGACAATGCCAAACCCAACGTTGAGCACGATGTTCGCCGTCTTGCGCCCAACGCCCGGCAGCTTGACAAGCTCCTTCATGTCGGCCGGTACCTCGCCGCCGTAATCGGCGACAATCATCTGTGCGGCCTCCACGGCGTGCTTGGCTTTGCTCTTATAGAAGCCGAGTGACTTAATGGTATCTGCCACATCGGCAACGCTCGCCCCCGCCATGGCCTCGGGCGTGGGCCACTGGGCAAACAGCTTCGGCGTCACCTTGTTGACCTGCGCGTCGGTCGTCTGCGCCGAGAGCAACACCGCTATGAGCAGCCTATAGGGATTCTCGTGGTCCAAAAAACACTCAACCGGGCCATAGCGACGGTTAAGGCGCTCGCACACCTCAACGGCGCGCTCGCGTTTGGCGGCATTGGTCTCGCGTGGCATAACGACTCCTCGGATTGGCGGCATAACTTACCTATGGGCACGATTGTCCCACGTATGGGGTCTTTACGCCTCCAAAAATGCGCCGGTCTGGCGGCCCCACAAGCTTGCGTACTCGCCGCCTGCCTCGACAAGCTGCGCATGCGTACCGTCCTCGACAATCTCGCCGTCCGCCAGCACCACGATGCGGTCGAGCGCCGCCACGGTGGACAGGCGATGTGCCACCACAATGGAGGTGCGGCCGCGCATCAGGTTCTCAAGCGCCTCCTGCACCAGCGCCTCGGACTCGCTATCCAGGGCAGAGGTCGCCTCGTCGAGCACCAGAATCGGCGCGTCGGTGAGGATGGCACGGGCGATGGCCACGCGCTGGCGCTGACCGCCCGAAAGCTTAACGCCGCGCTCGCCCACCATGGTGTCAAAGCCCAGGGGCAGGCGGTCGATAAACTCCAGGGCATTGGCCAAGCGGGCCGCCTCGCGGATCTGTTCGTCGGTGGCGTCGGGGCGGCCGTAGGCGATGTTCTCGCGAATGGAGCGGTGAAACAGCAGCGCTTCCTGCGGCACGTAGGCAACCTGGCGACGCAGGCTCTGCTGCGTGCAGCGCGAGACATCCTGACCGTCCACGAGTACGCGACCGCCCTGTACGTCGTCCAGGCGCAACAACAGCTTGGTGAGCGTCGTCTTGCCCGAGCCCGATTTGCCCACCAGGCCCACGCGCTGACCCGCCGCCACATGGAGTGTCAGGTCGTCGAACACGCTCTCGCCCGCCGCGGCGTCACGGTATGCAAAGCTCAGGTGCTCAAAATCAATCGCGCCCTCGCCCACCTTGAGCTCGGGAGCGTTCTCGTCGTCTGCCACCAGACGCGGCTCGTCCAGCACGCGCGTCATCTCGGCCGCATCGCCGAGCGCGCGATTGATGCGCTGCATCATGGAGCTTACGTAGTTCAGACGCATGGTGAGGTTGTACGTATAGGTAAAGATCATGACAAGCGAGCCGGCCGAGATGCCAAACCACGCGTTGCCGCCCGCCACAAACACACTCACCACGGCCATGGTGATGACGATAAGGCCCGAGGTCGTAAAGTTGCGCTGCATCATGGCGTGCATCGAAACCGTCTCGGCGTCGCGCGCGGCGCGGTCGGCAGCATCGAACAGGTCGCGCTCAAAGTCTTCGCGCCCACAGGTCTTGACGGCCAGGATGTTCGTGACCGCGTCGGACAACACGCCCGACAGTTTGTTCTGCGCGGCGGACGTCGCGGCCGAAAGCGGCATGATGCGCTTATACATAAGCCAGACAAACGCAATGTAGACGACCATAATGCCCACCAGGATCACGGTAAACGTCGGTACCACCGGAGCGAGCGCCGCCACCGTGCAGACAACCGAGGTGACAGTGGGGATGAGCGAATACACCGTCACGTCCACCAACCCCGTGTAGCCGCTCATAAAACGGCTCGTCTGGCTCACAAGCGATCCGCCAAAACGGCTGGTGTGGAATGTCATGGATTGATTGGAGAGCGTGTCGAAGCACAGGCGCGCCAAGTGATAGTTACCCGCAATCTCGAGCTTGTAGACGGTGTAGTCCTGCAGCTTGGAGAGGATTTGGCCCACTAGGTTAACGAGCACGAGCGCCAGAATGTAGGGGCCAAAGACCTCAAACACCCGGTCGCCCGCCACGGGGCCGGCCTGGACGCGGTCGACGATAAGCGCCATCACGTAGGTGTTGGCAAACGTGAGCAAAAAGATGTAGCCCGCCGACGAGAGCACCGAGAGAAAGACGATCAGCGGCTGCGTGCGCGTGACGTCCCAAAAACGCTGTAGCGTGCGGCGCACGGTTGAGCGTTTGAGCGGACTGGTGCTTCTCTGTGACATGGGCTTCCTTTCACATCTGGCGGGGCTAAACGTCATTGTTGCATACTAAAGCGCACTTCAGGCAAGCACGATGCGAAAAGCAGCGGGGTGCCCGCGTTTGCGCCGGCGCCCCACCGTCTTGTTGTAATTATTCCTCGTCTTCTTGGTCTGTGGGAAGGCCCGCGGGCATGAGTCCCAAGATCTCATCAGCTTGGTCGGCGTCTTCCAGCGCGTCGATGTCCTTGAGCTTGCGCTCCATGACGTTGGTGCGCGTGGTGATGATGCCCTCGACCGTCTTTCCCGCGGTCTCGATTTGCTGCTGGGCGCGGCGCAGCGCCGCCTGATAGCGCGGCAGCTCGGCCTTGACGGCAGAAAGCACGCGCAGCACGTCATCGGTGCGTTTTTGCAGCCTAAACGTCTGGTAGCTCATCTGTAGACTGTTAAGGATAGCCGCCATGGTGCTGGGACCGGCAACGTTGACGTGATAGTCGCGGCCCAGGGTCTCGATAAGTCCCGGACGACTGACAACCTCGGCGTACAGCCCCTCAAACGGCACGAACATAATGCCAAAGTTGGTCGTTGCCGGCACACTCAGGTACTTTTCGCAGATGTCCTTGGCCTCGCGCTTGACCATGGCATCGAGCGTCTTACGCGCAGCGGCGACGGCCTCAGCGTCACCCGACTCCTGGGCGTCGAGCAGATGCTCATATGCGTCACCCGGGAATTTGGAGTCGATCGGCAGCAGCACGGGATCGTCCTCGTCTACTGGCAGCTTGACGGCAAACTCAACGCGCTCCGAGGCGCCGGGCTTGGTGGCGACGTTTTCCAGATACTGGTCGGGCGTGAGGATGTCCGCCAGGATTGCACCCAGCTGCACCTCGCCCAAAATGCCACGCGCCTTTACGTTGCCCAGCACGCGCTTAAGGTCGCCCACGCCGGTGGCGATGGACTGCATGTCGCCCAGGCCCTTGTACACGGCCTCGAGCTGGTCGCTCACCTGCTTAAACGATGCCGACAGGCGATCGTTGAGCGTGCGGGAGAGCTTCTCGTCCACCGTCGCGCGCATCTGATCGAGTTGCACGTTGTTGTCTTTGCGGATAGCACCCAGCTGGGCATCGACCGTCTCGCGCACCTTGTCCAGGCGGTGCTCGATGCCCTCGCGGTTGGCACCGAGTTGTTGGGCCGTCTCGCGGCGCAGGTCATCCATCCGGTCACCAGCTTGCGAAAACTCGCGTGCGATGTTCAGGTAACGTTGCTGCTCCACGGCCGCATCTGTCGTCTGCTGCTGCGCGATGGCATTGGCCGTGCGGCGGGTTTCTGCCAGCGCGACGTTCAGGGCATCGAGCGCGTTGTTGGCCTGCTCGAGTGCCGCCAGCGCCTCCGCACCGCCATCGCTGCGCTCTCGCAGCTCGGCGCGAAGGCCCTTGAGCTGCAGGGCGCAAGCCACAGCCACTCCTACCGCTACCAAGGCGATCACGACCAGCACAATATCAACAGCAGACATAGACTCCGCCCAACAAACCCAATCGATCATCAATCAAAACCGCGATCAATCTTACCCCGCCACACGCACCGGGCGCCCGGCCCCTTCTTGGGCGCCCCTCTCCTCCGCATATTCCATAATGCGGCGCGCCGTCTCCCTGCTCACCTTTGAGTCATCGCCGGCTAAGTATGCGTACACGTTTCCCTTATTCAGATTCAAATCGCGGCAGAGACCGTAGCGCGTTACGCCCGATTCCCCTAGCGCTCCCAACGTTCTTTTTCGCATCAGAGCGTTGATCCTTCTGTCCGCCACTGGCTTTTCCTTCACCGCTCTATACGCACGCCAAACGTTGGCATAACGATTAGGGAGTTTGTCCTCGGTGCATAGAGATGCCAGGCTACCCGCTTGGGCGTACAAGGACAAAACGCCTCGGTAACCCTCTTCCATCCACGAACCCTCGGATAAGCCCAGAACGTATTCGGCTTTACCCTGCGCCAAAGCGAGCAAAAACAGGGGCTCCGCCACGCGCGGCGCAACCGTCGTCGCCTGCTTAACCAGTTTTCTAAAACTAAGCGACTGCTGTCCGGATAGCTCTCGGCAATAGCCTTTTAAGAATCCCTCAAAGGTCAGATTCAACCGAGCACCTCCTTTTTGTATTGCCTGTATGCGCAGACCATCTCTTGATAACTCCGCTCCGAAGGCGACGACGCCAGCGCCTCGCCCTCGTCGAATATAAGCCGTTCGAGCAGCCCCCAATCAAGTCGGTCGACGAATGCCTGGCTATGAAGATCGACGATGTCGTTCGGACGGTAAGCATAGAGCTTCATTACCGCTAGGTCTTCCAAGGATGGCGTAAAGTACCTGATAAAACGCGCCCCAATATCCAAGGGAATCAAACGATCTTCGTAATTGAATGGCATCTGATTACAATATGCCACCGCCATACCATTCACCTCGGGATATCGAGCTATGATCTCGCGGAGGCACCTGTCTGCCTCAAACACATCAATGTCATGTGTAACCGACCGATTCGTCACATCGTTAAGCATGAAGGCGCTCCCTCCCACCAATACAACGCTCGGTCTATCGTCTCTTGGACCTATTTCCAGCTCCGCCTCTTCGTCAATACCCAAAAGAGTCTGCTCTAAATCCTGCTTATGCATAGCAAATCCTATTATTAATCATCATCAATAATACTATTCAGTCGCACGACAGGATCCACAGGATGCAAGAATTCTACTCGTGGCGACAATCCCTGCACCCTAGAAGTCCTAATGTGACAAACGCTAACTCTCCCAGCCGGCGCGGATGGTTGTTACGACATCGCCCAGGCGCTGGCCGAGAGCTGTCAAATGTTGGAGCACTTCACTGGGCGAGGCGCCGTTGAGAATGCACGTGAGGGCATATGAGGCCAAGAAGATTGCCGCGAGTCCCAACGGGATCAGCACGATCATCGCCAGCGTACGCAGGCGCTGGGCCCAGCGACGGCGACGCGCACGACGCTTGTCGAACGCAAGCTCCTGCGCATATGAATCTTGCTGTACGGAATAGGCTCCTGGGTCCACCTCACCCGCAGGCGATACCGCGGGCGCGGCGTTTTGCGCAGGAGGCTGGACGGCTGCCCCTTGCATTTGCATCTCCATAAGCCGCTGCTGTTGGCGCAGCATGCGCTCGGCTTGTTGCTGCGGGGTCTCAAGAAACAGATCCATGTTGGCCTCCTCAATAGGAGTATTCGATGCTTGCGCCCAGCATCCCGCACCATCGCGGCCGCGGCAACGAAATCCGCGGCAATAGCCGCAAAGATTCTTTTGTCAGAAAACTGTCGAAAAGTTCAACAACTCCCCTACCAGCACTTTCTTTGAGCTTTTTTCGCCAGCAATCTTTTGCCCTCTCGCCCTTGCGCCAACCGACCAAAACCTAACCAAAAGCTTGACGGAAATTGTGAAGACAGGGACCCCACACAAAAACGTGCCGCCCCAAAAGGGGCGGCACGCAAACTTCTAATCAGCTTTTCTGTAGCGAGCACGCAACGACCCAACGCCGGGGCGCGGGGAGGGAGGCCGGATTGCCTTCCCTCAACGCGACCCTGCGAAGCCGTGAGCGGGGAGGGAAGGCAATCCGGCCTCCCGCCCCGCGCTCCGCAGCAGCCAGCGCCAAGCGCTAGTAGTTCACCACCTGCTCCTCAAAGTACGCCTTGGGATGGTTGCAAACCGGGCACACCTCGGGCGCCTTGGCACCAACATGCAGGTGCCCGCAGTTCAGGCACTTCCACACCTTTACGCCCTCGCGCTCAAACACCTCGCCCGATTCAATGCGCTCGACGAGCTTGTTATAGCGCTCCTCGTGAGCCTTCTCGACAGCGCCAACGCCACGGAACTTCGCGGCAATCTCGGCAAAACCCTCCTCTTCGGCGGTCTTGGCGAACTCGTCATACATCGTGGTCCACTCGTAGTTCTCGCCCGCGGCGGCATCGCGCAGGTTGTCCAGCGTATCCGGAACAGCACCGTCGTGCAGGTACTTAAACCACAGCTTGGCATGCTCGGACTCGTTGCCCGCCGTCTCGGCAAAGATATTCGAAATCTGAACGTAGCCGTCCTTTTTGGCCTTGGATGCATAGTAACGATACTTGGTGTGCGCCTGGGACTCACCGGCAAAAGCGGTCTCGAGGTTCTTCTTGGTTTGAGAATTCTCAAAATCCATAGGTGTACTTCCCTTCAATACGCGCCGCCCACAGACTTTGAGCGGCATTGTCTTTAGGATACCCTCATGCCGAGAATCTAAACCTTACTATCCTGTTCTGCAAATTCGCGTCATCACACACTCAGCCAGCGCTCGCCTTCGGCACGACAAAAGCCTTCGCGCTCCAGGTCGGCAAGAATGCCCGCAATAAAATCGCAACCAACCGGTTCGCGACCCGCTGCGGCCTCCATCTTGTTAACGTCTGCAACAGCTTCAACAAGCGTTATGCCCGCCGGCTGTCCGTCGCGAGCTGCAAGCAGCATGCGCACGATATGGGCACGCTTTTGCCGACGCGAGCCCTCAAACTTGGACTGGCGGCTGTAGCCCGCCGAGCGCCTAGACGGATTGGGCAGCGTCTTTTTAAGATACGCGCCGTAATCCAGCAGCGCGTAATACCACGCGCGCGGCGTATCGGTATCGTCGAGCGGCACGGCAAAGGGAGCGACCTCATCCGCCGCCGCACCGGGCGCCGCCGGGCAGGCCGCCTGGATCAACGGCACCAACTCGCGATCGGGAACAGACGGAACGTCAGGAAAAAAGTGATGCAGAAAGACCGTGCGCACATTGGTCTCCAGGTACACTCCCGGAAGATCAAACGCAAACGACCGAATGCCCTGCGCCGTTGCGGGCCCAATACCGGGCAGCGCGACCAGGTCGCGTGTATCACGCGGAAACTCCCCATCCCAGTCCTCCACGAGTCGCTGCGCGGCCTTATGGAGCGCCAACGCACGGCGGTTGTAGCCCATGCCCTGCCAAGCGTCCAAAACATCAGAAGGAGCGGCCTGGGCGAGAGAATGCACGGTCGGAAAGCGGTCGAGCCATGCCGGCATGCGCGTCTCTACGCGTGGAACCTGCGTCTGCTGCAGCATGACCTCGGAAAGCCAGATGATGTACGGGTCGCGTGTGCGGCGCCACGGAAGGTCGCGATAACGCAGAACCCCTTCCGAACGAATCATCGAACGAAAGGGGTCCTGAATCATAGCTATACTCCTTATGCGGCGCTACTCCTCCCGGCAAGCACACGCGCAAACGGCATACTCGGGAAAGGCGTCGCGGTCGGCGAACTTGGGATCGACGGCGGGGAACTGGCGGCGAGCGACGACATCGTCCAGCGAAACGGAATCGAGGTAGTCACGCATCAGCGCCTGGGCCCCAGCCCACAGGGGATGATAGCAGCACGTGCCCCTGCGCGCACAGTCGCCATCGAGTGCCGTGCAATCATTCATAACCATAGGGCCTTGAACGGCCTCGACGACCTGACGGATAGTGACCTCGCTCGGGTTGACCTTAAGACGCATACCGCCGTGGACGCCACGCAGGCTCTCCACAATACCGGCCTGAACCAAACCGTGTTGGATCGAACGGGCAAACGAATACGGAACATTGACCTCTTCGGCAGCAGTGCGAACAGAAAGCAACCGCTCCGGCTCCTCGGCAAGCATCGCAAGCATGCGGAGGGCATAATCAGTCTTCCTCGATATGTCCATGTTTCCCCTTTCAAGGAATACGAACAGCTCGAACGGGCTCCGGGGCCGAGCTTACGTCGAGACGCTAAATAACCGCCGGGACAACCAAATAGTGAATTAGATGTCCGCTGAAGGTCGAATCCAAAGCAAATTGCATCAGATTAGGCCTGCAGTGGAATTTAGTATAACCTAACCCCCTGTTTCATTGAACGAGTGTTGCGCAACAAACCCCCCTTGTTTAAACCGATATACTTAATTCTTTTCCGCATCTCGGAAGCAAGGAGCTGAATGAAAGGGACGGCCGAGCGGTTGTCCTATTAAACGCAAAAAGCCACGTCCGAAGACGTGGCTTTAATTGCGTTGGCGGGAAGTACGGGGCTCGAACCCGCGACCTCCGACGTGACAGGCCGGCGCTCTAACCAAACTGAGCTAACTCCCCAGGCAGTCGTTCGCGTTTGTTTCCGCTCGCGTGCGCTGCGGGGATTAGTATACACAGAAGTCTGTTCGCCGCGCAACAACTTTTTTGAAAATATTTTTTGGGTCCCTCCGGGAGGGTCTCCGGGGCCGGCTGGCGCGGGTTAAGTTTGCTGCTCTACAGTCCTGCGCAAGACGGAAAGCACATTAAGTGCTTTCCTTTGCGTGCGGAACTCGCGACAAACGTAACCCGCGCCAGCCGGCCCCGGAGACCCTCCCTGCCGTCACTATGTTCAACCAGTTTTGCGGGCGTGCGCCGCTGCGCGGCTAGCCCGCGTGCTCCTCGGCGGGGTTGGTCTGATTGTTCTTGTTGAAGCTCGGCCTTTGGCTCAAATGGAAACGGGGGATGCATTGTGCATCCCCCGTTTTTGTTGCGGTTAATCTAAGTCAATAAATTTGGTGCTGAGAATCTTGCCGTCTTTGACGAGCATTCTGGCCATGGTGGGGCCCCGGGTACCCCTGGGGTAGCTGGCGCTGCCTGGGTTGAGGACCAAGCAGCGGCCCACCTGGGCCTCTTTGGTTACGTGAGTGTGACCGTTGATGGCTACGTCCACGGATCCCACCGGGAGGTCTTCGCGGTAGTGGGCTACGGCGAATTTGAGTCCTTCGTAGGTGAAGAGGGCCAATCGATCCACGTCGGGCCCGTAATCACGGTAGTAGTCGTTATTGCCCAGAACCGCTCGCACAGGGGCAATGGTTCGCAGATGTTCGTAGTCCATCTCCGACGTAAGATCGCCGGCATGGATAATCAGGTCCGCGCCGCTCAACTCATCTAAAAGCGCGGGCGACAGATAACCGTGGGTGTCCGAGATGATGTCGATGCGCTTGGCGCTTGCACTGTTCATGGGATCCCTTCCGCAAAACGATTTGGTGTATTCATACAAAAAGCCCCGCGGCTCCGCAGACGATTTTGGTCTACAGGGCTGCGGGGCCGGTGTACTAGAGGCTCAGGGCCTTCTTGAGCGGTACGACGCGACGGCGCGAAACCGGTACGCGTTCGTCGACGCCCGTAATGCCCAGCTGGATAGCGCCCGAGGGAACCGTCTCGACGTCGGTAACACACGCCAAGTTAACGATATAGCGGCGGTGAACGCGGAAGAAGCCAAAATCACAGAGCTTGGCCTCGAACTGTGCCAGCGAGGTCGTCGACAAAAAACGGTCATCGACGGTATAGATACAGGAGTAATCGTCCTTGGCCATAATGAAGCGAATGTCGTCCACGGGGATGAGCACCTTGCGGCCGCCCTTCTCCACCGGGATGCGCTCGATGGTCACCTTGCTGTCCGCAACGGGCTTCGTGCGCTGCATGACCTTCTCGATTGCACGATCCAGGCGGGCTTCCTCTACCGGCTTCATCAGATAGTCGACGGCATCCACATCAAACGCCTCAACCGCATGATCGCTGTACGCGGTCACAAACACGATCGCCGGCGGATTCTTAAGCTTATGCAGCGCCTCGGCAAGTTGCAGACCCGAAGCGCCAGGCATCGAAATATCGAGGAACACGACATCAACGCGACTCTCCATAAGCATCTCGATGGCGGAGCGAACGCTCGACGCTTCTGTGATCGTGCCGATCTTGCCCGTCTGCTCGAGCAAGAAGCGAAGTTCCGAACGGGCCGGGGCCTCATCATCCACAATCATCGCACGCAGCATGGGGATAAAACCTTTCGTCAACTAACTACGTCGGGCATACGCCAACCGGCGTTAAGCCCGTGACCAATTATTCTACTCTTGAATGTCGAAGATGCTCTCCGACAAATCGAGATGTAGGAGCACTTTAGCGCCCTTACCCGGCGCCGATTCGACGCGCGTATAGGAGTGCGGCCCATAAAAGCGATGAATGCGCTCCGAAATATTGTGCATGGCAACGCCGGCGCCGCCACCCTGCGGGGAGCTGGCGTCGGGACGGGCAGAGCGCTCGTCAAACAGTCTGGCAGCGATGCCCTCGTCCATGCCCACACCGTCATCGGCCACCGAAATCAAAATCGCATCGTCACCATCCCTGCGCACCGTCACGTCAATCTTCAGCGCACTGGCATCACCCATGCCGTGACGCACGGCGTTCTCGACAATCGGTTGGATCACAAATGCCGGAACCAGCGTGTCCTCGACGTCCTCGGACACGTCAAAGGTCGCCAGCACGCGATCCTCGCCAAAGCGCGCCTTCTCAAACGTCAGGTAGCGCTTGGTCTGTGCGACCTCGCGCGACACGGGAATGAGCGAGCCCGAATTGTCGAGCGTTGCGCGATAGAACGAGGAGAACTCGCGCAGCAGCTCGCGGGCGCGCAGCGGGTCGGTACGCGTAAACGATGCGATGGTGTTGAGCGTGTTGAACAGGAAGTGCGGGTTAATCTGCGCCTGCAGGGCACGCACCTCGGCACGGGCCGTGAGCTCCTTTTGCACCTCGAGCTCGTGAATGGCGAGCTGCGTGGACAGGATTTCGGCAAAACCCGAGGCGAGCGCATACTGGGTACGGTCAACGGCACGCGGGGTCTTGTAATAGAACTTGAGCGTGCCGACGGTGCGGTCGCCCACCTTGATGGGTGCGATGATGCCAGCGGGGACCTGGTTGTGTGAGCCATCCGAACCCACCACGTCCACCACACGGTTGAACGACTGGACGATACCGTGTTCGATGACGTAGCGCGTGACGAGCGTATGAATGGGAGAATTGGGCAGCAGCTTTTCCTCAAACTCGCCCGCGCAGGCCAGTACGTTGCTCTCGTCGGTAACGGCAACTGTCATGGCGCGTGTCTCGGGCAAAATGCGCTGGCACACCAGACGTGCTGACTCCTGCGTCAGACCGCCTTTAATGTCCTCGAGCATGGCCGAGGCCACCGAGAGCGTCTCCTCGGTGTACTGCGAGCGAACCGAATCGGGATTGAGCGTCAAAAAGAAAAAGATACACAGGAAGATGCATAGCAGCGTACAGGCGACCACGGTCGCGATTGGATCGATTCCAGTCGCCAGGGCAAAAACAAAGTACACCAGCACACAAATGGCGCAGGATACGGCAATGATGCGAAAGATTGACATTGAACTATCGCGCTGGGCGCGGCGGTCGATCATTCAGTCCCCTCCAGGATGCTGGTCAGCTGGGCGTCACGCCAGAGCCCATCCATAATCTTGGGCCAGAAGCTCTGGAAACGCAGGTAGCTTGCGGCGTTTTGGCGTGCGTAGGTCCTGGCCTCGTCAATACCGTGGCGCCAAATGCGTAGGTATCCCTCGTGCTCGCGGGTAAAAATGCTGCGGACCATGGCAGTCTTACGCACGCGATCGTCAAGCTCGCGCGAAATCCACGGGCCCGGATAGGGCATGAGAGACGCGGCTGTAACGGGAATGAGCTCTTTCTGATGCGCGGCAAACGTTAGCTTGGCACGTTCGTAGTACCAACGGTACACGTCCTGCATAAAGCGCGGCGAGCGTTTCTCGGACTCGGGCGGCAGATGGCGCACGGTCCACTCGTTATCAAACCATACGTCGTAGCCAAATATGCGCATATTAAAGAGGTAGTCCAGGTCCTCGCCACGAGTGATAAACGGGTCAAATGCCACGCGGGTAAAGGCGCGGGCATGGAGGGCCATAAGGCCGCCGCACACATAGTTTGAACGCGAAATACGGGTGCCCGAGAGCGCCTTTTTCATCCAGCGATTGAACTCAATACGCTTGGTCCACCAACGGTGGCAGATGCCCACCTTGTCCGTGGGGGCCAGCGGCGATCCGTCTCGATCGTAAAAGTAGCCGCTCTTAACCAAGATTGGCAGGCCCTGACGCGTCTGCTGCCCCAACGCGTAAGTCGCGCGTTTCATAAAGTCGGCATCGATGACAGTCTCGTCGTCATCCAAAAAGATGACGGCATCGTGACCCAGCACGGCGGCACAGGCAAGTCCCATATTGCGGATGGCGCCATAGCCGCGCAGGCTCACGCATTCCCCCGAACCCTTGGGCGCAATCTGCGCTACGCGGTCGGCGATACGCGATGCCTGGGTATTGGTGACTACGGTAACTTTGAGCGTAGGGTGCGCGTCGACGATTTCGCGTACACGCTTCGACACATCCGCCGTGGCCGAGATGGGACAGACCACCAAAAGGATGATTCGCGGAATATCGCGTACCTGCTCGAGCGAAGCAAGACAGCGATCGAGCTCGGGATTGGCGGCGTTGAGCTTCGTCGAGTGGTCATAGACACCGGGAGCGTTTGCATGGGCATCATCGCCCGCCCAATATGTTGGAATCACAACTGTGGCGTTCATGCCTTCCCTCCCTGCAACACAAAAACGAGGCGCCGCCAAACACAGGCGACGCCCCGCGACCTAGCTGATTCCATCATACCCACTTGGGCAAATCATTGCTCGCAAGTCGCAATGTTTATTGCGGATAACCCCAAAAGAGTACCGCGGACAGGCACAATAGCCGCTCGCTCCTATGCGGCATGCTCTGCCGCTCGAGTCATGCGAGACAGGCGGGCCAGCAGCATAAAGCCAACGATCAGCAGCACAGCAATGGAAAGAACGCCCAGCGACGGGTTGCCAGTCAGCGAGGTGACGACCGACACCAGAAAGGTGCCCATAACGCTTGCATAGCGCCCAAAGATGTCAAAGAAGCCGTAGTACTCGTTGGACTTTTCCTTGGGGATGATGCGGCCAAAGTAGCTACGGCTGAGTGCCTGCACGCCACCCTGGAACAGGCCGACCATAATGGCAAGCACCCAGAATTCAAAGGCGGTCTTGAGGAAAAACGCGGCGAACAGCACAATGCCCATGTAGGCGGCGACCGCCACCAGGATCATGTTGAGCGTGCCCACGCGTCCGGCGAGCTTGCCGTAGATGATGGCGGACGGAAAGGCCACGAACTGCGTAACGAGCAGGGCCAGTACCAGCTGGGTCGAGTCGATGCCCAGAGCCGAACCGTAGCTGGTTGCCATGGAAATGACCGTGTGCACACCGTCGATGTAGAAGAAGAACGCGATCATGTAGACCAGCACGGTCTTGTTGTGGGCGATCTCGCGCATGGTGTGTACGACCTCGGAGAACACGCCGCCCACGATGTGGCCGATGGTGTCCTCGGGACCGCGCTCGCGACCGTACTTTTGCTTATAGGTGCGAATGAGCGGCAGGGTAAAGATGAGCCACCAGGCACCAGTGATGACAAACGACAGACGCGTTGCCAGCATGGTGGGGACGCCAAGAGCGGGACCACCCATGATAAGCGCCAGGCAGATGATGAACGGCACGGTGGAACCGATGTAGCCCCAGGCATAGCCCGAGCTGGACACGGCGTCCATGCGCTCGTCGGTGGTAATGTCGGGCAGCATGGCGTCATAGAACGTCATAGAAGAGTTAAGGCCGATGGTGCACAGCACGTACACGGTCAAAAATGCCATGGCGGACATTGGGATAGCCTGCGCCAGGCAAAGCACCAAACCCGTGAGGAAGAAGCCCAAGAAGAACTTGATCTTGTTGCCGGCGTAATCGGCAAGCGCGCCCAGAATGGGCATGAGCATGGCAATGACCAGCGAGGCGATCGTCTGCGCGCTACCCCAAGCGACCACCAGGTCGGCCGAGGAAGCACCGGTATTGATGGCGTTAAAGTAGATGGGCACCACCGAAGTGTTGAGCAACACGAGGGCCGAATTGCCCACATCGTACATAACCCAGTTACGCTCGAGCTTGGTGTATTTCATGGACAGGGACCCTTCGTATTCGCCCGATATGCAGTTAGTTCATCGTACCCCAATTGCACAGAGGCACCGGTAAGGATTCGGCAAAGGGGCACGCACGAGCCCTACTCCTCGCGGTCGAACTCTTCGTCAGCGCCGAGCACGCGACCGCTGTAATTAACGTGGTTGGTCACGGCCTCCATATCGCCGGTCTCGATAAAGCGGGTGACCGTGCACTCGTAATCGACCAGCGCGCGGTCAAAGACCTCGGGGAAGCTCTCGTTCGAGACCTCATCGGTAAAGGGATTCTTCCACGTCAGATGGCCCAGATTGCCGGTGCGCTCGGGCGGCTCGGTCGTCACGCGGTGAGCAAGGCCATCGAGCAGGGAGTAGTCGTGTACTAGGCCCTCGACCAGGGCAATTGCACGCGTCTTGGCCGAGCCCGCCGGTTCAATGGCGCGATAGAGCAGCTGCATGTCGGCAACGGCGGCACCGTATTCCCCCGCTGGGATATCGATACCGTACACACGCCCGGCAACATAGCTCATCAGCACGCCAGCCACGCGATTGATGCGGTCGGTGGTGACGATCTCGCCCGCCGGCGGATAGTCCTCGACCGTGGCCCCGTCGCGCTTGAGCTGCAGCATCAACACGTCCAGGTCACTTTCGATCACCGCATGGACCTGGCTGCCCGAATCCTCCAGCTCGGGATCGGACTCGACAATGCCAAACTGCTGCTCGTAGACAAAGGGGTGGGCATTACGGTCGAGCACGTAGTGCGACAGCAGGCCCAGCGCAAAGGCGCGGCCCAAGTTGGCATCGCGCGGGAGCAGATGGGACACGCCGTCGCGCAGGCACGAGAACTGGCGCGACATGCGCGAGCGATGCATGGCCTGCGCCAGCAGCGTGCAGTCGGAAACGCGCGGCGTCAGGATGTGGAAGAAAAACGGGTCGGGACCCTGGTTGCCCAGGATAAAGGCAATGCGTTCCTCGTCGGACGTAATGACGCCCTGCGGCAGACGATCGATGCTTTCCTCGCCAAACAGATGATGCGTAATAAGCGCAGGCATAATGATCCTTTCGATTTCATTCGATGTCACCCATTATGCCCACCGCGCGGCCATGCCAAACCCGCGTCGGCAAACGATGGCATGCGGACCGTCTACACAAGCCCCAGGCGCGCCTTAACCTCGGCAGCGCGACGACGGGACACGGGCACCGTCGAGGTTACGCAATCGAGCCTGAGTTCCATGAGACCCGTAGAACCGATCTCGACATTGTGCACGTCTTCCAAATTGACCAGATAGCTGCGGTGGACACGGATAAAGCCCTCGGAGGCCAGGCGCCGCTCGAGCGATGAAATCGACTCATTGATCAGATATGTTCCCTCGGCGCAGACGGCGTTGCAAAAATCGGCGCGCGCCTCAAAGTAGCAGACATCCGCCACGGGAATGAACACCTTTTTACCCCCACGATCCACCGTCAGGCGCAAAGGCTGGCGCGGAGCATGGACGACACGGAGAGCGCCCAGGGCGGTCTCGATCTTATCGAGCGCCTTTGACAGGCGAGCATCCTCGACCGGCTTTACGATGTAATCGACGGCATCGAGGTTATAGGCATCGGCCGCATACTCGGCAAATGCCGTCACAAACACCACGACCGGCGGTGTCTTTAGGTTCTGAAGCGTCTCGGCAAGCTCAATTCCCGAGCGACCAGGCATAGTAATGTCTAAAAACAGCACGTCGGGCTTGTTCGACAGAATCGATTCCACGGCTTCGGTGACATTGCCCGCCTCGGCAATCTGGCCCACACGCGCATCCTTTTCCAACAGATAGCGTAGCTCAGCCCTAATTGGGGGCTCGTCATCAACCACCAAGATATTCCAGCCTTCGGACATATGCGTTTCCCCTCTTTTTTTCTCTCAATCCAACCGCGTGCTACACCGTTAGCGGCGCCGGCTCATGCGGCTCGCCGTTCAACTCAACGATGACCTGCGTTCCCACGCCCTCCTGGGACTTCACGCGCATGCCAGAATCTTCTCCGTAAAAGAAATGGATGCGCTGAAGCACGTTGAAGAGCGCCAGGCCGCAGCCTCGCTTGACGGAGCCGTCGGCGGTAATGCTTTCGGGCTCCTCTCGGCGATGCTGCTCAAACAGATGCGCGCAGACTTCTTCGCTCATACCGATGCCGTCATCTTCGACGATGATCTCCAAGCCGTCATCGGTCTCAAAAGCCCTAACACGAATGGAAAGCGGCTCGGTCTCGCGCTGCGCATGCTTGATGCAGTTTTCGAGCAGCGGCTGCAAGATAAACGGCGGCACCAGGCTGTCGCGCACCTCAAAGTCGATGTCGACCGAAACGCGCAGACGGCCGTCGCCATACCGGGCCTGCATAAGATTGATATAACGGGTGCCCTGTTCCACCTCGTGCTCGAGCGTGGTGAGCGTATCGGAGTCAGAAAGCGTCTGACGATAGTAGTTGGAAAAGTCGATCAGCAGCGATCGCGCCTTGTCGGGCTCGGTTCGAACGAGCGAAACGATCGTGCTAATGGTATTGAATAGAAAATGCGGATCGACCTGCGACTGCAGAGCGCGGAGCTCAACGCGGGCCGTGAGCTCATCCTGGCGCTCGAGCTCAAAGCTGGCGAGCTGCGTGGAAATGAGATCGGCGAAACCCGAGGCAAGCGCCGTCTGGCGCATATCGATGCTGCTCAGGCGGGGGTAATACAGCTCGAGCGTGCCCACGCAATGCCCACGCACGCTAAGCGGCGCGACAATGCCGGCACGCAGACGGGGAAAATAGCCGCCCGTCTCATTGGAGGCATCACGCGAAAACACGCTCTGCTCGCCCGTCTCAATCACGTTGAGCGTGGTCTTGAGCACTACCGGGGTTCCGGCAGGGCACTTTGCCGAGTCCTCGCCCCAGCTTGCCAGCACCTGCCTGCCGTCAGTAAAGCAGATGGCAGAAGCGATGGTCTCGGACAGGATGATTTTAGAGGCACCCAGGGCCGCTTCGGGCGTAAGGCCGCGCGACGTGTAGGCGAATATTTTTGATGCGATGGCGAGCGTGCGGTCGGTTGCGCTCGATGTGAGGTCATCGGGGACCACAAAGACATACGAGAAGAAGAAGCACAGCATGACCAGGCCGGCAATAACGACAACGCCTGGAACGGGATTGGGATTATCGGTTAAATCCCAGATAAGCAGCAAGATAAGCGCCGGAACGACAACACCGAGCAGGATGGCCTGGACCACATGCTGGGCCGTACGAAAGACCTTGGTAGAGTTGTAACTCTTGCCCAGAATCAGCCTATTGAGATCCACCGTCATCCCCTCTTGTCCGTAGTACCGATAGCAATAAAGAGGGCCGCAAGCGACCCTCTCCATTGCATTATGCAATCAAAAACTGTGTTTTACATCCAGCCATCGACTAACGGTAGCTTAGGCGCTGTACTTGTTTGGCTCGCCGAAGGTGCCGGCCTCGACAATCCAGCCGTCCTTCATGATGACGTCCATGTTGTCGGTGTTGAGCACGTGGATGTCGGCGGCGACGTCACCGTTGACGACCAGCAGGTCGGCGCACTTGCCGGCCTCGATGGAACCGGTCTCGTCCTCGATGTGGCACATCTTGGCACCGTTGAGGGTGGCGCAGGTGATGGTCTCGACCGGGGTGAAGCCGATCTTGTCGACGAACTCGTACATCTCCTCGATGGAGCAGGTGCCGTACGGGGTGACGAAGGAGAAGGAGTCAGAGCCGATCGTCATGACGACGCCGCGCTTCTTGGCCTCGCGCAGGCAGTCATAGTTGCGCTGCAGCTCCTTCTCGACCAGGGTACCCTCGTACTTGTCGTGCAGCTCGGGGACATAGACGGGAGGATAGGTGGCGTACCAGGTGGGCAGGAAGGCGATCGTCGGGGTGAAGAAGGTGCCCTGCTCGGCCATAAGGTCCATGGTGCGCTCATCGATATCGAAGCCGTGAATCAGCTGCTCGCAGCCAAAGCGAACGGAATCGTAGGCGGCGGCGTGGTTGTTGTAGCAGTGGCTCCACACGGGGATACCGACCATCTTGGCCTCTTCGACCACGGCCTGGATCTCCTCGGAGCAATAGTGCTGGTCGCGACCGGAGTCCCAGCGCCAGATGCCGCCACCGGTAGCCCAGATCTTGATGGCATCGGGGTTCTCGCGCAGGCGACGACGGACGGCCTTGCGCAGATCCCAAGGACCGTCGACCTGGTCGCCCCAGGGATGGGATTCCTTGTTGAGCTCCTGGGTGCAGTGGTGGGAGTCACCGTGACCGGCAACACGGCAGAAGCCGAGGCCGGTGGCCAGAACGCGCGGGCCCTTAAAGACGCCCTTGTCGATGCAGTCGCGAATCTGGATACCAAAGCGGCCGATCTCGCAGACGGTGGTGAGGCCGTGGGTGAGGCAGTCGTAGGCCTGCTTGACGGCGACGGCCTGCTTCTCGAGGAGCGGCTGCATGACCCAATCGGTGTCATCGTCGGTCAGGTTGCCCGAGAAGTGCAGGTGGGTGTCGATCAGGCCGGGAAGGACAGTCTTGCCGGCGGCGTCGATAACCTCAACGCCCTCGGGAAGGTCCTGCATAACACCGGCGTACTCGATCTTGCCGTTATCGTCGACGAGAACGAGGGAGTTCTCGACCGGCTCGGCACCGGTACCGTCGATGAGCTTGCCGCCAACGATTGCATACTTAGTGGACATGGTTCCTCCTTATGGATCCATATAGTGGGTGAGGCCGTGTTGGGTTAAGGCCTCACAAAGCTACCCAAGTGATGCCGGGTTCGGTACGCGGGAGAGAGGGCACCGCGCACCCAATCCGCCCCGGTTAGGCGTTACTTTTTACGGGAATTGGTGAAAGCCATGAGAGCCAGGCCAATAGCCAACCAGCCGATCACGATGCTCCACTCCACCATGTTGAGGGAGGCGGGAGAGAACGGAATCACGAGCAGGCCGATGATGATGGCGCAGGCAGCGATGGCGAGGCTGATGCCAAACTTGCCGCCGGGCACCTCGTAGGGACGAGGTAGGTCGGGCTCGGTGAAGCGCATGCGCAGGCAGGCAAGAGCGACCATGCCGCAAGAGAAGATGAAGGCGAGAGCCGACACATTGGTCAGAGGGATGAGCATGTTCTTGCCCAGGAACGGACCGACGACGGTGATGATGGCCAGAACGACGCAGGCGAGCTTGGGAGCGCCGGAATTGGGATCGACCTCGGCAAACTTCTCGGGCAGCTGGCCCTTGCGGCCCATGGCGAGCATAATGCGGCTCGTGGCGCCGTAGAAGGAGTTCATCGGGCCCATGGGTCCAAGCGTGGCGATGACGAGCATGGCCAGGTACAGGAGCATGTTGATGCCCTTAAGACAGGCAAGCGCGGGAACGGGGCTCTTAACAAACTCATGCCAGTCAAGGATAGTGCCGAACGAGTAAATGCAGACCATGTAGAAGCCGCCGGCGGCCAGCAGGGCCAGGGAGATGATCTTGCCGAACTTGTTCCAGTTAAGGCCCTCGGCTGCTTCCTCAGCCTGCTGAGGAATGGTGTCGAAACCGGCGTAGAAGAACGGGGTCAGAACCAGGACCGACACGATACCGGCGAACAGGCTGGTGCCCTCGGTGGCGGCCTTACCGCCGCCAGCACCGGCGACCTGGGAGAACACAGGCATGGCGTTGTTCGGCGAGCCGGTGAACAGCGAGACGCCCATGGCGAGTAGCATGCCGCAGAGCAGGGCCTTGGTCAGGAAGGCTTGGAGCTTGGCGGCCGAGCTGGCACCGCGGAAATTGAGGAAGATGACGTAGACTGCAAAGCCGAGCGCGATCAGCGTCGGGAACAGGTAAACGTCGGCGCCCAGGATGGTGTAGAGCTTGATGGCGCGCAGCCACTCAAGACCGGGCAGGCTACCGAACATCTCGGACACGAGAGTCGAAATGGCAATGGCCTCCCACGGGCACAGGATGCCGTTGCCCAGGGCCAGGAGCCAACCGGTGATGTAGCTCAGTGTACGGCCAAAGCTACGATCGACATACTCGACGATGCCGCCCGAGATGGGGATAGCAGCCGTAAGCTCACCGAAAACAGCTCCGACGGGCACGAGGAAGATTGCACCCAAGAGGAATGCGATCATAGCGGGAACGGGACCGCCGCCCACGACCATCCAGTCGCCGACCTGCAGAACCCAACCGGTACCGATGATGGCACCGAAACCGATGGTGAAGAAGTTCCAGAGCGAAAGCGTTTTCTTCATGCCGCCGGTATCCTCGACTGCAACTTCTGCGTTCTTGTCCGCCATTGTTCCCCTCCTTTCCTTTCTGACGCCCCTTGGCGTCACCCCTTGCACGGCCTGTTTTGCCGCGCACTTTTTATTTCATGGCTTTAAGATACGGCCTTGGCACAGCAACGCCACTCGTAGCTCGACCGAAGGCAGAACTGCAAAACGAGCGGCGCCGTTTTTGGGACGAACGGCGAGGGGCGCCACTCGGTGCGGGCGTCCGTTTTGATGACGCGACTCAATCGCTCGCGGAGGGCGTCGCTTTATGACGCCAGGCTCGCTCCCGTCCATGCCGCTTACCGAGGTTTTGGTGTATGTCCTCATTTGCTGCACGTCTTTTTTGTAGGATGGACGGGTTATACATGAGACGAGGCGGTGCAAATGGCATACGAATACAACGGCGGCGAACGACAGCGAAACGTTCGCCTTGCCGGGCGTACCACGCCAGCATCCAGGAGTGTTTCTGACAACGACGGGCCGCAGCGTCCGCAGGATCGCCCCTCGTCGTCTATGCCGCAGAATACCAGCACGCGTCAGGCGGGTCGCCCATGCTCGGGCACCCGTCAACGCCGGGCCGAAGTGCCTCGGCGGCAGAAAATCGATCGGCGAAAGTCTGACAACCACATCAGCCGTTTCTTTTCGAAGCCCCGCGGCGGACGCGGCGCAAAGCAGCCACGGCCGCTGGGACGCGGCCGGGCCGCCAATCCGCAGATTCATCGTCTCTGTCTTGCCCTGTGCTCCATCATGGCATGTCTGGCATTTGTGTATCTGGGGTCGTGTGCCTCGCATGGCTCTGCCGGCCTAGAGCCCACCGCCGAGGAAAAGCTCCTCAAAGCCCCAGTCGCACCCGGCTACTCGTTTGCTTTTTCGACCCCACGTTCGCAGTGGAGTGCCGGCACCATGCCGCATATCTACCAGATCGACCCCGCATGGTCGGAGCTGCCCTACGCCGGCGGAACTATCCGCCAAAACGGCTGCGGACCCACCTGCCTCACCATGATCTACATCTTTACAACGGGGCGCACCGATATGACGCCGGTCGATATGTGCGCCCTTTCCGAGGCGGGCAACTATGCCCCCACCGGTGCCACCGAGTGGTCGTTTATGACGAGCGGCGCCGCGCAGCTGGGGCTTAACGGGACGCAGCTCTACAACGACCGAGACTCGATGGCCCAGACCTTGCGCTCGGGTGCTCCCGTAATCGCCGTCGTGCGTCCCGGCACGTTTACCAACGTGGGTCATTACATCGTCCTCTACGGCATTGACGACGCCGACCAAATCGGTGTCTACGATCCCAATTCGCCCAGCCGTAGCGCCCGCCGTTGGGGCATCGTAGAAGTCCTCAACGAAATCGAAGCCATGTGGGCCTACTACTAGTCATTGGGGACAGACTTAAATGGCCAATACTAGTCATTGGGGACAGACTTAAATGACCAGCCATTAAATGACTAGCCACTGGGGACGGTCTTTGCAGACGACCGCTCGCGCTGCCGAAAAGGACTGTCCCAAGATGCCGGCAGAAAAGGAACGTCCCCAAGTGCCGGGTTTCCGCGGTCTTCAGCGCTTCTCATGAACAGTCACCTCAATAGCAAAAGCCCCGCAGTCGGAGCGGACTGCGGGGCTCATGAAGAGAGGCTAGTTTATGGGCGCTTTGCCTGGCGCCCACAAGAGAGGCAACAGAGTAGAGACTACTCGTGGATGCGGGTACCGGAGAGGCCGGCCATGGTCTCGGCGGCCTTGTCCAGGGCGCCGATGATGCAGGTGCGGCCCTTGCGGGAACGGGCGAACTTGATGGCAGCGCGGACCTTGGGCTCCATGGAACCCTTACCGAACTGGCCCTCGTCGGCCAGGCGCTCGGCCTCGTCGGCGGTGAGGTCCTCGAGCTCCTCCTGGTTGGGCTTGCCAAAGTTGATGGCGACATGCTCAACGGCGGTCAGCAGGAACAGAACGTCGGCGTCGCAGTCCTCGGCCAGCAGCTCGCCGCCCAGGTCCTTGTCGATGACGGCGGGAACGCCCTTGTAGCAACCCTTGTTCTCGTAGTCGCGGACGACGGGAATGCCGCCGCCACCGCAGGCGATGACGATGAACTCGTTGTCGAGCAGGTTGAGGATGGAGTCGGCCTCGACGATCTTCTTGGGATCGGGGGAGGCGACGACGCGGCGCCAGCCGCGGCCGGAATCCTCGACGAAGACCTTGGAGGGATCCTCGGCCATGAACTCCTTGGCCTGCTCCTCGGTGTAGAAGGGGCCGATCGGCTTGGTCGGGTTCTTGAACGCAGGATCGTCGGGATCGCACTCGATCTGGGTGACGACGGTGGCCGCGTGCCAACGCTTATAGCGCTTGTGCATCTCGCGGCCGATGCCCTGCTGCAGGTGATAACCAATGTAGCCCTGGGACATGGCGCCGCACTCGGGCAGCGGCATCTCGGGGGTGCCGATGGCGTCGTGGGCAGCGGCGAAGGCATTCTGGATCATGCCGACCTGCGGGCCGTTGCCGTGGGTGATGATGATCTCGTTACCCTGCTCGATGAGACCAAGGAGTGCGTGGGCGGTGTTGCTCACGGCCTCGATCTGCTCGACGGGGTTGTTGCCGAGGGCGTTGCCGCCAAGGGCGACGACAATACGATCGGGCTTGCCAAGAGGCTTAGACATTGCTGGAATCCTTTCTGTAAAAGGCCTACATCCCATTAATAACCCACGTCCGTGCAATACGCGAGTTTATTAAGGTTTATATTCTCTTTATCGCTCATTTTATTCATTTTGAAAACAGTTGAACGGTGAACGGTCGTTTTTACCCGTTCAGCGTAAAGATGCCCAGCTCAAGCATATCTAAGCTATTTACGTGCGACTTTATTTTGATATAGCAGGGATTAGACCAGATTATGCAAACTATATCTTTGCTAAACACAAAACAGACAGCGCAATATCTTACTCGCACTATACGAGATTCTATACATTTATAAGACGAGTATGCACCCCTGCAATAACATAGCGTTTTTCATCCAACTTAGGGAATAGACGAGCGCCTTTACCGCGCGTCGGCCGGCAGCCGGCGAGCCGTCTCGTCGATTGCCGCTTCCAGAAATTCAAAAACTGATATTGCGCGCGCAATTACGGCATGGTACTTTAGCGAAGAACAGCGCGGGCTGGGGCGACAGAGATCTGTCGTGAAGTTTGGGTTCGGCGACCCCGCTGCTGTCTTCTCCTTATCCGCCAGCGAACCCCTTGAGCGACGGATTGAGGAGGTCCTTACTATGACAAAAATGCTCAAGATCACGCTGAATGGCGAGACGTTTCTCGCCGACATGCTCTGGGACAAGGCTCCCGAGGCGTGCAAGCTGTTCGAATCGTCCTGTCCGGTCGAGTCACGTATCTTTTCGGCCAAGATCTGCGATGCCGAGGTAACCTATCCCGTATCGGGCCCCATCGCCAATTACGAGCACATCGAGAACCCCGTCTTTCACGAGCCAGCGGGCGCCGTGAGCTGGTATGGCGGCTGGTCGTCAATTTGCATCTTCTTTGACGTGTGCGAGCCCTTTGGCACCTGCAACATGTTCGCCCGCATCTGCGAAGCCGACCGCGAGCGCTTTGCCGCCGCCTGCCGCAATGTCTGGGACAACCAGGGCATGTACATTAAAAACGAAATCGTCGAGATCGAAACGGAGGCCTAAAGATGATGGATATCAACACCCTGCTCGCACTCGACCTTGCCGAGTACACCACTGCACTTGAGGCCCTCGCTGACCAAATGATGCTCGAAGAACCCCGTGACATCGACTACATGCGCCGCCGCAAGCTCGACACCGGCCGCGAATTCGCCGTCTGGAACTTCACCGTCGGCTACTGTATGAACGCCGCCGACGCTCTCTCCCTCCTGCGAGCCCAGGCCAACGAAAACGCCAACGACGGCACCGCCGACCTCGCAACGATCAACAACAGCGCCGCGCGCCTGTGCGACTGGTTCTCGGGCGCCTTTGACGTCACCGGCAAAATGGATGACACTACGGCAATCCTCGCCCACAGCCGCGACCTCTACGCCCAGGTAGAGACTCACGAACAGTTCGCGGCCCTCACCCGTGCCACTGAGCGCTATCTGGTCCAGCTCCAATTTTGGGTCGACCGCCAGATTCCCTGGCCGGCTATTAGCGACCTCGTCCACGGCTACCGCCTACGCACAGAGAGCGGCGAGACAAGGTAAAAACAGCCAGGTAGCACCAACATAGTCCCACCACGGGACCCAAAGTAAGAATCAGAGGGCTGGAGACGCACGCAACAGCGTCCCCAGCTCCTTCGCAAAGTAGAGCGCTGTTTCAGTGGCTTTGAGACCTTATCGGACCTTTGCTATCTTCCAATTTTTGTATATTTACGACGTTATTATCTGCCAATTTTTGTATGATTTTAGGCGATTCTATCTGTCAATTTTTGTCATTTGGGGGTTTAATGCTACGCCGTAAGGTCACTGATAGGCTTTTGAGCTGGAAGAATAACTCCAATAAGGCATTACTTGTTACTGGTGCGCGTCAGATCGGCAAGAGCTATGCGATTCGCGCGTTTGGAAAAAGCAACTACGCTTCGTATTTTGAGGTCAATTTACTACTCGATATCGAAGCAAGGAATGCACTTGTTGGCGCAAAGAACTCCGTTGACTTTATCAACCGCGTAGCCCTTCTTGCGGATGCGCCGCTTGTTGAGGGCGATACGCTTGTCTTTGTCGATGAGATTCAGGAGTATCCGCAGATCGTTACACTCATGAAGGCGTTGGTCGAGGATGGGCGCTTTAGCTATGTCTTCTCGGGGTCTATGCTTGGGACTGAGTTTAAGGGGATCTCTTCTTTTCCGGTGGGGTATGTAGAGCACATTGTTATGCGCCCGATGGATTTTGAAGAGTTTTGTTGGGCAAACAGCGTTAGCGAGAATGTGCTTGCAGGCATTCGCAGCTGCCTTGTCGAGAAACATCCTGTCGAAAACTATATTCATGAGGCGATGCTCAAGAACTATAGAGCTTATATCGTTTGCGGCGGCATGCCGGAGGTCGTTCAGAATTATATTGATTCGGGTTATTCGCTCGTGAGCACACGTGAGCTTCAAACTCAGTTGGTCGATCAGTACAAAAGCGATATCTCAAAATATGCATCGACTCGAGCGTTTAACGTTCGGTCGATTTTTGAGCAAATTCCCGTTCAGCTTGAGGCGGAGTCTCATCGCTTTGTTGTTTCGTCTCTGGGTGAGGGAGCTCGCCTTAAAAAATATGAGCAGGATTTCCTGTGGCTTGTTAACGCAGGTGTTGGATTGATGGTCGCCAGGGTGACGGAGCCACGGAGTCCCCTCAAGAGGACGGAGAAAACGACAGCCTTCAAACTATACGAGTCTGATACAGGCATGCTCGCATCGCGATACCCCGGTAGCACTGCACGCGCTGTCTATCTTGATATGAAAACTCCCAACCTTGGTGGTCTCTATGAGAACGTGGTCGCGCAGGAACTCGTTGCCCTCGGGGCGGATGCATGGTACTACCAAACGCGTGAGGTCGGTGAAGTTGACTTTGTGATCGAAGGCGCCCACGGGCATGTTGTCCCAATCGAGGTCAAATCGGGCAAGAAAGTTCGAGCGCATGCGGCCCTCGATCGTCTGATGAGTGTAGGCGAGTACAAAATTCCCGAGGCCGTTGTACTGAGCCACGAGAATCTCAGCAAAGAGGGCAAGGTTCTGTACGTTCCAATCTACATGACGTTTTGTCTCGATGAGTTTATGGAAAAGGATGACCCCAATAACGATTTCTCGTTCGCGCCCATATCTCTCTAGCCATTTGAATCTGCAATCCAGCCACGCCCCCATCCATCCCCAAAGGAGCGCGAGGTTTCGCGGCAAAGCCGCGAAACAGCGAAGGGGACAAAAGGCCCCCTCAGCCACGTCCTTCATTCAGCCCCACAATCCGAGGACGTAGTCGTAGCAGGATCTGAGGGCTAACCTTCGCGGACATTCCGCAGGACGAAAGAACCCCCGCCGCACGTTGAACTGCACCCCAAAACCTGGACGGCTTAAATAAGAACTACGCCGCAAGGGACTGTCTCCGGAACTCCTCCGGGGTCAGTCCCTTCAGTTTAACCTGGCGCCTCCTCGTG
>NZ_JBQHQI010000005.1:0-133666 GCF_052067375.1 Collinsella sp. HCP3S3_E11
CTCGCGGACGATCTGCGGCATGTGCTTCCCGCGGATGCCGGCCTCGGCGATGTACTGGTCGGTGAACTCGTCGCGGGCGCCGGGGACCTGGTCGAACACCTCGGCGACGAGATTCTCGAGGTAGAGCACCTCGACGCCCTGGTCCCTCAGGATCTGGGCGAAGGTGTCGTGCTCCTGCTGCGCGACCTCCAGGAACGGGACGTCGTCGAACAGGAGCCGCTCGAGCTCGTCGGGCGGCAGGTTGAGGAGCTCGTCGCCGGGACGGTGCAGGCAGACCTTCCTGAGCTTGCCGATCTCGGAAGGCACGTGCAGACCTTTCGTCATGGCCTCCTACCTTTCTTTCGGGCCTTACTGGCCAAATGTATCAGCGCCCCTCCGTATGGAGCGCTGCTTGCTGACAGCTCTAGTTATATCCAAATTTCAACCGCAATTCCACCTCGCCCCCGAACGGTCAACAAAGTACGATGAACGGTATATCGCATATGATTTCCCATGATGCACTTCAGTTTCGTAAAGCATATTTTCCTAGGTAAACGTTATTTTTCTAGGAAATCAAGATTGAACACTCAAAGTTATCCATGATTGAAAGTGCATAGCAAAAACGGTTTTCTGCATATAAATGACGCTTGTCCTCGATTCGACCTAAATTCGATTATATTCAGCTTGCTATCATTCTTATTCATACATTCTCACCAGTTGAGTGAGGATATAGATCGCTTGTTCAAAGCACCGGACGTTAGTGCTTCGGATCGTCAGCGTAATAAGTAGGTAAAGATACCGTTCGCGCGATACGTCCGCGCCATAGGTCGACTAAATTGAGACAATAAGAAATAGTGTTAGGCTACCGTCCCCTGTAGGGACTGAACGGACAGATGCATATGCCGAGCAAAATCGAAAAGAAGCAGAACGCCGCCAAGCTGCGCAAGAAACCGCGCGATTTCTCGTATACGCAAAATCGAGAGCTTAGCTGGCTGCGCTTTGATAACCGCGTACTCGACGAAGCCTTCGATGAGTCTGTGCCACTGTTCGAGCGCCTTAAGTTCGTCTCGATCTTCGAGTCAAACCTCGACGAGTTTCTCATGGTGCGCGTGGGCGGCTTGTCCGATCTGGCAGAGCTCAAAAAACAGCCCGTCGACAACAAGAGCAATATGACCGCCTCCGAACAGGTCGATGCTGTCATGGCAGAGCTGCCCGGGCTCCTTACCCGCTGGGAGTCGATCTTTAAGAGCATCGAGGACAAGCTCGACGCTTTGGGCGTTCACCGCGCCCGCATCGATTCGCTTACACCCGAGGAACATACCTTTGTAACCCGCTACTTCCAGGCCTACATATCACCGGTCATCTCGCCGCTGGTCATCGATCCGCGCCATCCCTTCCCCAACCTGCGCAACGGCGCGCTCTATCTGGCTTGTGGCCTGGACGGCATCACCGACGAGGAGAGCCTGCTGGGCCTTATCGAGATTCCCGCCTCGATGAACCGCGTGGTCGAAATCCCCTCGCCCACCGGCACCTACTCCTACATTCTGCTCGAGGACGTCATCCTCGCCTGCCTGGACAGCTGCTTCGGCTCCTATAAGCCGCTCGACCGCGCGCTCATCCGCGTCACCCGCAACGCCGACATCGATCCGGACGGCGAGGGCGTCGAGGAGGAAGAGGATTACCGCCAGCACATGAAGCGCATCCTCAAGAAGCGCCTGCGCCTGCAGCCGGTGGTGCTCGCCGTATCGGGCTCGCTCGAAAAGCCAACGCTCAAGACCATCCGCAAAGCGCTCGAGCTTTCGCGCCGCTCGGTTTTTACCTGCGATATCCCGCTCAACCTGGGCTATGTCTTTGGCATCGAGGGCAAAATACCCGAGCATCTACGAAACGAGCTGCTCTTTACGCCGTTTAGGCCGCAGCCCAACCCCACCATCGATATGACCCGCTCCATCCGCGATCAGGTGCTGCAGCACGACAAGCTGCTCTTTTACCCTTACGAGACCATGAATCCGTTCTTGGACCTGGTGCACGAAGCAGCCTACGACCCCGAGTGCATCTCGCTTCGCATCACGCTCTACCGCGTGGCCAAACAAAGCCGCCTGTGCGAGTCGCTCATCGATGCTGCCGAAAACGGCAAAGAGGTTACAGTGCTCATGGAGCTCCGCGCCCGCTTTGACGAGCAAAACAACATCGAATGGGCCGAGCGGCTGGAAGAGGCCGGCTGCACCGTTATCTACGGCTCCGAGGGCTTTAAATGCCATTCCAAGATCTGCCAGCTCACCTATCGCGAGGGCATGGCGCTTACCCGTCTGACGCTTTTGGGTACCGGCAACTTTAACGAGAAGACGGCCAAGCTCTACAGCGACTTTATGCTCATGACCGCGCATCCCGGCATCGGCGAGGACGCTAACCTGTTCTTCCGCAACCTGTCGCTGGGCAACCTGCGCGGCGACTACCGCTTCCTGGGCGTGGCGCCCGTGGGCCTCAAGCCGCTCATCATGCGCGGCCTGGACCGCGAGATTCAGCGCGCCCTTGTCGGCGAGCCCGCCCGCGTGTTCTTTAAGCTCAACTCGCTTACCGACCGCGAGGTCATCGACAAGATCGCCGAGGCATCGTGTGCCGGTGTGCGCGTGGACATGATCATCCGCGGTATCTCGTGCCTCAAACCCGGTGTTCCGGGCAAGACCGAGAACGTGCACGTGCGCTCCATCGTCGGACGCTTTTTGGAGCATGCGCGCGTCTATGCCTTTGGCGTGGACTCGGATATGATCTACCTGAGCTCGGCAGACATGATGACGCGCAACACCGAGCACCGCGTGGAGATCGCCTTCCCCGTGCTCGACCCCACCTGCCGCGCCCAGGTGCACGAGTACATGGGCATGCAGCTGCGCGACAACGTGAAGGCACGCAGTCTGACGAGTGACGGCACCTGGATTCCCGTGAAGCGCAAAGAAGGCGAGAAGCCCTTCAACTCGCAGGAAGCTCTGCTGGAGCGTGCCTATCGCAACGCCGAGGCCGTCGCCAAGGCAGAACCTACGCTCGCATCCAAGCCTGAGCTCGAACCGCAGCCGGCCGCACCCGAGGTCCAGAAGGTTCAGGCAACCGTCATAGAGCCTGAGTCCGAGCCTGCTCCTCGGCCCCAACCGCAGACGGCCAACCCCGCGTCCGAGAAGGGCGCCCGCCGCGAGAAGCCCGCTGGCAAGACCAAGACCATCGAGCGCCATCGCCCCGGTCGCGTGCGCATGGGACTGGGCCTGATCGGCCTAGGCCTTAAGACGCTCATTACCGGCAAGACGAAATAGACGTTTGTAGAAGCGCCCCGTATTTGAGGAATACCCCAAATACGGGGCGCTTTTCACTGCTACCATGGTTGCGAACAATACCGCGAATGACAGGCAGGAACATGAAGCTCACCATAGAATCGATGACCTACGGCGCCGACGGACTGGCGCACGCCGACAACGGCAAGGCCGTCTTTGTGCAGGGCGCCGTGGCAGGCGACACCGTCGAGGCCGAGATCGTGCAGGACGGCAAGTCGTTTATGCGCGCCCGCACGACCGAGATTCTGGAGCCGGGCCCCGATCGCATTCAGCCCCCCTGCCCCTTCGTGGGCGTCTGCGGCGGTTGTTCGTGGGGCAATCTCTCGCGCACCGCGCAGCTTGCCGCCAAAGAGCAAAACCTGCGCTCCACGCTCGAGCGCATTGGCAAGTTCGCCCCCGAGCAGGTCAACGATCTTGTTCAGCCCATCCGCCACACCAAGGACGACTGGGGCTACCGCAACAAGATTGAGCTGGAGCCCACCCTCGTTAACGGCCGCGTTCGCCTTGGCATGCACGGCGTCGATCCCAGCAAGATCGTCACCGTAGATTCGTGCCCGCTGTTCGATAAGCGTTTTCCCAAGGCGCTCAAATCGGTCGTCGGCGCGCTCAACTATCTGAGCGGCAGTCACGATCTGGGTCTGGAGCGCGTGGGCATTCGCGCTTCGCGTCGCACCAAGGCACTCGAGGTCGCACTTTGGACGCCCACGGGCTCCTTCCCGCGCTCGCAAGTCTCGCGCGTGTTGGCAGACGCCGCTCGCCCCACGAGCGTAGTGCGCGTCATGAGCAAGGGAGAGAAGAAGGCCCGCCGCGTCTCCAAGGTGGAGGTGCTCGCCGGCGAGGGCTCTTGGACCGAGAACATCGCCGACGGCCAGATGCGCCTTTCTGCCCCATCGTTTTTCCAGGTCAACACCAAGGGCGCCGAGATTTTGATCGAGCTTGTCATGGAGGCGCTCGACCCGCAAGAAGACGAGCTTGCCATGGATCTGTACTGCGGCGCCGGCACCTTTACCCTGCCGCTCGCCCGCCGCTGTGATTTTGTTGCCGCCGTCGAGGCCTACGGCCCGGCCGTGCGCGACCTGCGCCGCAACCTCGAGATCAACAAGCTCGATAACGTCGATGTCATCGGCGGCGATGCCGTGCGCGAGTTCCCCGACCAGGATGCCGATGTCCTGGTGGTCGACCCGCCGCGTGCAGGTCTGGCACCCGAGGCAATCGACCTCATCGCCAGCACGAGCGCCCGCGACGTGGCCTACGTGAGCTGTGATCCGGCGACTTTGGCACGCGATCTTAAGCGCTTTGTCGAGGAAGGCACCTTCTCCCCCGTCAAGATCACGCCGGTCGACCTGTTCCCGCAAACCTTCCACTGCGAAACCGTCGCCCATCTCAAGCGCAACTAGACTGTTTGCCCAAGACCACACCCGATGATTTTTCTGAGACGGGGATAAAAATAAATTTGTTCCGAATGATTATTTAATCCCCGTCCCTTTTTAAACATTGGGAAATCGAGCGTGGCAAGCATAGGTCTTCGGGGTATAAGACGGCTAATTGTATGCCGCCTTACGAAAGGAACTCTCATGCCCAGCGTTGCCGTTCTCGCCGCCGATGGTTTTGAAACTATTGAATGCCTGACCATGGTCGATGTCATGCGTCGCGGCGGCGTGCGCGCCACGCTCGTCTCGATCATGCCCACACGCGAGGTCGTGAGCTCGCTGCAGATTCCCGTGACCTGTGATGCGCTCTTTGATGAGATCAACTTTGAGGAGTACGACTGCATCGTGCTGCCCGGCGGCCTGCCCGGAGCCACCAACTTGCGCGCCGACCAGCGTGTCTGCGATGTAGTCTGCGAGTTCGCCGCAACCAAGCACGTTGCCGCCATCTGCGCCGCCCCGTTTATCCTGGGCGAGCTTGGTCTGCTCGAGGGACGCCGAGCCACGTGCTTCCCCGGCTTTGAGAAGAGCTTCCCCGAGGGTGCTTATACCGGCGAGAAGGTCACGCAAGACGGCAACATCATCACTGCCAGCGGCATGGCACAGTCACTTCCCTTTGCCTTGGAGCTGCTGCGCACACTCGCCGGCGACAAGGCCGTCGAGAAGGTTGCCGAGGGCATCCAGCTATGATTTTGGCTTCGCAATCGCCGCGCCGCATAGAGCTGATGCGCGAGGCGGGCTATGACGTTCGCGTAATTCCCGCAGATATCGACGAAACACCTTTTGATGGCGAAGCTCCGCTTACGCTTGTCGAACGCTTGGCACGCGCCAAAGCCGCTGCCGTTGCCTCCGAGCACGCCGAACCCAACGAACTAACTGTCGCGGCCGATACCATTGTCACCTTTGACGGGCAAATTTTGGGCAAGCCGGCAGACGAGAACGAGGCACGCACCATGCTCCGCGAGCTTTCGGGCCGCACGCACCAGGTGGCAACCGGCGTCTGCATCGTTAAAGCCGGCGACGCTGCAGCTCCGCATGCCGCCGAAAGTCTGTCGTTTGTCGATGTGACCGACGTGACGTTCTATGAGCTTACCGAGGAGCAGATTGGACACTATGTTGCCTCCGGCGAACCCATGGACAAGGCCGGAGCCTACGGTATCCAGGGCACAGGCGGCCGCATGCTCGTGCATGACATTTCGGGCGACTTCTACAACGTGGTGGGCTTACCCATCGCTCGCGTCGCACGCGCGATTCAAAAACTCTCGTAATTGCATCTGGCGCTGGGTATCCCCCGGCGCCTACAATTTTGCCGTACCGCACGGATCCCGACCGAGCATAAGGCCCGGCGGAAAACCGATAGGAGAAAACATGGACACACTGCTCGAAGCCATTGACGTTTGCGATGTCGATGGCTTTTGCTTTGGCAACTATACAGACGAGGAGGCCGGCACCGGCTGCACCGTAATCGTGGCGCCCGAGGGTGCCACCGGCGGCGTTGACGTACGTGGTGGCGCTCCCGCTTCGCGCGAGACCGATCTGCTGCGTCCCGAGAACACCGTCGATAAGGTCCACGCCGTCTGCCTTTCGGGTGGTTCGGCCTTTGGTCTCGAAGCGGCAAGCGGCGTGGCCCGCGAACTCGAGAGCCGCGGCATCGGCCTGCCCGTCGGCCCCACGCAGGTGCCCATCGTGTGCTCCAGCTGCATCTTCGATCTCGCCTTTGGCGATCCCACCGTGCGTCCCGACATTGAAGCCGGTATCGCCGCCGTGCGCGAGGCGCTCGACCATACCCCCACCACACTCGATCAGGGCAATGTAGGTGCCGGCACCGGCGCCACCGTAGGCAAGCTCATGGGGCCCGCCACCTGCATGAAGGCTGGCCTGGGAGCTGCTGCCGTGGCACTCGGCACCGTCAAGGTGGGCGCCGTGGTCTCGGTCAACGCCTGTGGCAACGTGGTCGACCCGACCACCGGCGAGTGGGTGGCCGGCATGCGCGCCGCAGCCGATAGCGACCAGATCGTCGACATGGAGCTCGCCGCCCTTGCCACCGCCGGCTCTATGAAAATGCCACTCGACCGCACCAACACCACCATCAGCTGCATCGTCACCAACGTGGAGCTCACTAAGGCCCAGGCCACCAAGGTCTCCCAGATGGCCGCAGACGCCTATGCACACGCCATCCGCCCCACACACACCACCAACGACGGTGACACCATCTACACCCTTGCCAGCGGCAAGCTGGGCAGCCAGGCAAGCGCCGCCGTTCCCCTAGACCTACTGGGCATGCTCGCCGTAAGGGCCCTGGAAACCGCCATCGTAAACGGAGCCAAAACCGCCAAAACATCCCACGGCATCCCCGGCGTTGCGAAGTAATCCACTCGACCGTCGGTCGGAGGCGGGCGGGCGTTACGTTTGCTGCTCTACAGTCCTATGCAAGACGAAGGCCACATTAAGTGGCCTTCTTTGCATGCGGAACTCGCGACAAACGTAACGCCCGCCCGTCTCCGACCGACTACCAACTAAAACTTTTCAGCCCAGGCCCCTGTGTACCGCGCGTCCAAGATCTTCAAATTCAGCTTGCTGACATAAAGCGGGACATAGCAGAGGGCCCCTGGTCCTTAACTTGATACGAGTTCCGCACGCAAAGGAGGCGCCAGTGGCGCCTCCGTCTTGCGCAGGACTGTTCGAAGTAGCAAGTTAAGGACCAGGGGTCCCCGTTACCCGAGCGTTTATGCACTAGTTGAATTTGAAGATCTTTGAGGCAAGACGGTATAGGCCGAGTGTGGTTTTGTCTCCAGCCCGCCCGTGCAGGTTGGTAAAGAAGCCGACCACACCGTAGCGTGCACGACGATACATACGCTCGTCGTAGGCCTTCAAATCACTCCACAATGTCGTCAGGCGCTCGTCGGCGCAATCCTCATCGGAAAGCTTGGTAAGCACCGAACAAATTGCCATCATCATGGTGAAATAGCCCATCATGTACGCGCGCAGACGCGACGACTCGACATCGCTATACAGATGGAACGCCTCCATCATAATGCGCGTCACGCGAAACTGCTGGTCCAGACGTTTGACCATCGTGGCCTCGTTGACGCTCTGGCCCTCGCGACCGATAAAATAACGATAGAGGTCGATGTCGGCGTAGTACATGGTCTTGCAGCGCGGCAGCGGCACATAGGCGTAGATATTGTCTACATAGAACGTGTGCGGCGGCATAGGCAGATTGGACGCGCGCAGCACATCCGTGCGATAACACAGGCTGTGCATGAGCAAATTCTGGTCCAGACGGAAATGGCCAATCTGGTCCCAGGTAAAGATCTTTTTGCGCGGCAGGGCAAACTTGTAACCAATAGCGGTATGCGTACCCTCGTAAACCTTCTCGTACACATAGTTCGAGATAAACAGATCGACGCGCTGGTCGCGCTCCTCAAAGCCACGCAGAATCGAAAGCATGGTCGAAAGCGCCGCACCGTCGAGCCAGTCATCCGAGTCGACGACCTTGTAGTAGGTGCCCTGTGCCTCGCGCAGGCCCGAGAGGACGGCCATGCCGTGACCGCCGTTCTCCTGATGCACCGCGCGGATGATACCGGGGTAACGCGCCTCCCACTCATCGGCCTTAGCTGCCGTCTCGTCCTTGGAACCGTCATCGACGATGATGATCTCGATATCGGTGGCGTAATTGCTCCCCTCCAGAATGGAGGTGATGCAATGGTCCATGTCCTTGGCGGCGTTATACGAGGGAATACCGAATGATATGACTTTATGCATGGCAGGCGATAATCTCATCCGAAAGATCGAGGGCAGAGTTGGTCACGGCATCCATATCGTAGTAACGATACTCGGCCAGGCGACCCACCGGGTGGAAGTTCGTCAGGTTCTGGACGCGCTCAAGATAGCGCTCATAGAGCTCGCGGTTCTCGGGCTCCAGAATGGCGTAATAGGGCGTCTCGCCCGAGCCGGGCGTATAGGACTTGGAATACTCCTTCATGATGGTGGTCTTGCCGGGCAGGACCTGACCAGTCATGTTCTTGAACTCGGTGATACGCGTGTAATCCTCGCTCGTGGTGTAATTGACGGTGCCCACGGGCTGGAACTGGTCCATATCGAGCGTCTCGAACTTCATGTCGAGCGTACGGTACGGCAGAGCGCCCAAGTCGAGGTTGAACAGCTCGTCGAGCGGACCGGTGTAGACGATCTCGCCGCCATAGACCTTGCCGTCGATCTTGACGGTGGTCTCGTCAATCTCAAAGAGGTCGCGGGCGTCCACGTCGCAGAACACATCAATCAGATCGTGGTCGAGCATATGCTCGAACAACGCGGTATAGCCGTCCTGCGGCATGCCCTGGAAGGGAGCCTGCGGGAAATAGCGGTCATCGTCGCCCACAAAGACGGGAACGCGGCCGGTGATCGAGGGATCGATCTGGTCGGGCGTCTGGCCCCACTGCTTCATGGTGTAATGCAAAAAGACGTTCTCGTAGACGTAATCGGCGACCTCGGCAAGATCCGGGTCGTTCTTCTTGCGCAGCTCCATGATGGGCACCTTGACGTCCTTGCCAAAGGTCTCCACGAGCTTCTGATACAGCTCCTCGCCGCGCTCATCGCCAAAGGCGAGCTTGAGGCTCGCGTGGTTAAAGGGCACGGGCATAAGGGTGCCGTTGATGTTGGCGAGCACCTTGTGCTGGTAATCCGTCCACTTGGTAAAGCGCGACAGAAAATTGTGGACGCGCTCGTTAAAGGTATGGTAAATGTGCGGACCATACTCGTGGACCAGGATCCCGGCCTCATCAAAGCAGTCGTAAGCATTGCCCGCAATGTGGCCACGGCGCTCCAAAACGGCAACGCGATAGCCGATGGTCTCGGCAAGACGGCGGGCACAAACGGCACCGGCATACCCGGCACCGACGACAATCATGTCATATGCGCCGGCGTTAAAGCCTTCAGGCAGGCCTGAGGTAATCTGCATCGATACTCCTTGTCAAAAGCCACGGGCTCGTTAGCTGGGCTTTTCTCGAACATTCTTCGAGACATATTTATCAGAGCGATTATAGCGCTAATGCGTCCTATAATGAGCTTGCCACACAAGGAAAGCTCAAGCACCCCGGCGTACATATTTGAAAGGTAAACCCGCTAGCAGCGGGTTTATTCGTGGACAGCCGGACGCCTGGAGCTTAGCGAAACGCTTGTAAGGAGTAACATGAGCGATTTCCTAAACCGTATGAAGTCTGCCGCCAAGGCCGACCTTAAGACGATCGTCCTGCCCGAGGGCGAAGATCCGCGCACCATCATCGCAGCTACCAAGATCATCGAGGAGGGCTTGGCAAAGATCGTCATCTTGGGCAACCCCGACGAGATCAACGTTCCCGGCGCTACCGTCATCGACCCGCGCAATGCCGAGAAGCACGAGGAGTACGCGCAGAAGTTTGCCGAGCTCCGCGCCAAGAAGGGCGTCACCATCGAGCAGGCTCGCGCCCAGGTGATGGACGCCACCTACTTTGGCACCATGATGGTCAAGATGGGCGATGCCGATGGTCTGGTCTCCGGCGCCTGCCACTCCACCGCCGACACCCTGCGCCCCGCGCTGCAGATCCTCAAGACCGCCCCGGGCACCAAGCTGGTCTCGGCCTTCTTTGTGATGTGCACCGACACCCCGCAGTTCGGCACCGACGGCACGCTGATCTTCGCCGACTGCGGCCTCAACATCAACCCGTCCTCCGATGAGCTCTCCGAGATCGCCATCGCCTCCGCTCACTCTTGGTCCACCTTCATGGGCAACGTTGAGCCGCACGTGGCCATGCTCTCCTACTCCACCATGGGTTCCGCCGGCGGCGAGGTCGCCAAGAAGGTCCAGGAGGCCGTGAAGTTCTGCAAGGAGAAGGCCCCCGAGCTCGCCATCGATGGCGACCTGCAGCTCGACGCCGCCATCGTCCCCAACGTCGCCCAGCTCAAGGCTCCCGGCTCCTCCGTTGCCGGCAAGGCCAACGTGCTCGTGTTCCCCGACCTCGAGGCCGGCAACATCGGCTACAAGCTGGTCCAGCGCTTCGCCGGCGCCGACGCCTACGGCCCCATCCTGCAGGGCATCGCCAAGCCGGTTAACGACCTTTCGCGCGGCTGCTCTGCCGACGACATCGTGGGTGTCGTGGCCATCACCGCCGTCCAGGCTCAGATGGCTGAGTAGCGCACGCACTCGCCCGAAGGCCGTACGGGCTAACCCCTGAAAACGTCCTCGACCAATGAAACGCCCCCGTTCTGCTCCTCCGGAGCTACGAACGGGGGCGTTTCTGGTCTGCGGAATGTTTTCAGGGGTTAGCCTGTACGGCCTTCTACCGCAACGCAGCATTCAGGGGATCTGGAGTGGACGGCGGCTTGGCTACGAGCTGGGGCTGAGAAACTGAATGGATGGGTGCCGTTGCTGAAAGTGCAGGCGTTGATGGCGGCAATCACTTTGGATGCGAAATGTTGGCTGCGGTTCGATGTCTGGCCCACCGGAAAGCGTGTCCCGGTTTGGAGGCGGATTGTGGGATGTAGCTTCCACTTGGGGGCTGTTTGGGAAACTGCGGGACGGAATTTTGCTTTGTTGTGGGTCGTATTTTCCGCAACGTGCCTCAACCGGAAAGCGTGTCCCAGAATTTGTGCTCGAAACGGGATGGAGTTTCCGCTGTCCTTCTGCTAGTAAAAAAGGCCTCCGGAGCTGTTGCTTCGGAGGCCTTTCGTTTACATGCAATCGGCACGTTAGTTGTTCTTGGTCAGACGCTCGACGTCGTGGGCGATCATGTATTCCTCGTCGGTGGGGATGACCATGACGGTGACGGCGGAACCGGCGGAGCTGATGACCTGCGGGCCGTTGCCCACGGCCTCGCGGTTCTTGTTGTTGTCGATGCGCACGCCCAGCCACTCAAAGCAGTCGCAGAAGGCCTTGCGGATCGACCAGTCGTTCTCACCGATGCCGGCGGTAAAGGTGATGGTGTCCACGCCCGCCATGGATGCGATCATGGAACCGGCCTGCTGCATGGCCTTGTAGGCGAACATGTCGAAGGCGAGCAGGCAGCGCTCATCGCCCTCGGAGGCGCGCGTGCGGATGTCGCGGGCGTCGTTGGAGATACCCGAGATGGCAAGCAGACCAGACTGCTTGTTCATCATGTCATCGACTTCCTGATAGCTGTAGCCGCCCTCGCGCTGCAAGTAGCACACGGTAGCCGGGTCGATGGAGCCGCAACGGGTTCCCATCATCAAACCATCGAGCGGCGTGAGGCCCATCGTGGTGTCGCGGCACACGCCGTCCTCGATGGCGGCGAGCGAAGCACCGTTGCCCAGATGGCACGAAAGCAGACGGTGGCAGCGCGAGCCCAGGATCTCCTTGGCCATCATCCACTCGTAGCGGTGGCTCGTACCGTGCGCGCCGTACTTGCGCACGTGGTACTTGTCGCACACGTCCTTGGGCAGCGCGTAGGTGTAGGCGACCTCGGGCATGGTCATGTGGAACGAGGTATCGAAGACGGCCACGTTGGGCAGCTCCGGATACTTCTCGCGGCAATATTCGATTGCCGCGGCCTCGCCGTAATTGTGCAGCGGGGCGAGCGGGGCCACCTCAAGGATCTTAGCCATGACCTCGTCGTCAACGACTGCGGAATCATCGAAGTGCCAGCCGCCCTGAACGATACGATGCCCAATGCCATCAATCGTAAAGTCGGTCTTCTCAAGCTCCTCGAGCACACGAGCGATAGCAGAGCGATGATCGGGGAAAGGGACCTCCTCGGTCTGCTTGGCGCCACCGTTCTCGGAGTGGCCAAAGACGCCCATGTCCGATCCGATACGCTCGCAGTTGCCCTTGGCGAAAACCTTGCGGGTATCGGTATCCAAAAGCTGATATTTAAGGCTTGAGCTGCCGGCGTTGACAACAAGTACGTTCATGAGACTCCTTTGCAGTGCAATACGGTCGACGCAGACCCCTTAAGGCGGCCGCATGTTAATAAGAAGTTATCATATCTTGATAAATAGCTATCAGCATATCGCCCAACGAGCGCAAAAGAGGGGCCGAACGGCGCTCGGTCGCCCAGCCCCTCCCCTCTTGCAATTACTTGCCGTTGACGATGCGCTCGACGTCGGAAGCGATCATGAACTCCTCGTCCGTGGGGATGACGAAGATCTTGACCTTGGAATCCTTGGCGGACAGGCACCAGGCGCCGTCGCCACGCAGGGCGTTGCGGGCATGGTCCATCTTAACGCCCATAAAGGCCAGACGATCGGCCACGCCGGCGCGAACGGCCGGAGCGTGCTCGCCGATGCCGGCGGTAAAGACCAGGGTGTCCATACCGCACATGGAAGTGGCCATCTCGGCAGCCTTGGCGGCAATCTTGTAGACGAACATATCGAAGGCGAGCTGAGCCTCGGGGTCACCAGCAGCGGCGAGCTCCTCGACGTTGCGGCAGTCGTTGGTCTTGCCGCCGGTCACAGCCAAAAGGCCGGACTTCTTGTTCATCATCTCGTCGACCTCGTCGAAGGTGTAGCCACCCTCGCGCTGCAGGTAGCACACGGTAGCCGGGTCGATGGAGCCGCAGCGGGTGCCCATCATGACACCGTCGAGCGGCGTCAAGCCCATGGTGGTGTCCATGCACTTACCGTCCTCGATAGCGCACAGGGAAGCGCCGGAACCGATGTGGCACACGACGACCTTGCGAGCCTCGCCGTTGGTCATCTCGGCAACCTTCTTGGAGATGTAGCGGTAGCTGGTGCCGTGGGCGCCGTACTTACGGATGTGCAGCTTGTCGCAGACGTCCTTGGGAAGGGCGTAGGTCTTGGCGACCTCGGGCATGTTGAAGTGGAAAGCGGTGTCATAGACCGTGACGTTGGGCAGGTCGGGATACTGCTCGAGGCAGTACTCGATAACGTTGGCCTCGGGGTTGTTGTGCAGCGGGGCGAGCGGAGCGACCTCGCGGATCTTGGCGAGGACGTCCTCGTCGACGAGGGAGGAATCGCCGAAGTACCAACCGCCCTGAACGATACGGTGGCCGATGCCCTCGATCTTGACGCCGTTGGCCTCGAGGTCCTTCAGGACGACTTCGATGGCGACCTTGTGGTCGGGGAACTCGATGTTCTCGGTCACCTTCTTGGAACCGTTGGCAGCGTGGGTGAAGGTACCGCCGGTAAAGCAGACGCGCTCGCAGGAGCCCTTTGCGGACACCTTGTGGGACTTGGTATCGATGACCTGATACTTAAGGGTCGAAGATCCTGCGTTGACGACCAGAACGTTCATGTGTCTCCCTACTAACAGGCGGTGTGGCGCCGCCAGGTTACATACGATTCAATAATAAACCCAAACGCCCTCGCGCTCGGGTTTATTGCGTTGATATATAAGTTATCGATGCCCAAGCTTTCGCCTCATCCCACGGAAGAAGCGCCCTCAGATGAGGTTCTCGCCCAGGTTCTTGCCGCCGAGGACATGCATGTGGAAGTGCATGACGGTCTGACCGGCGTTGACGCCCTTGTTGGAGATGACGCGGAAACCGTCCTCCAAGCCCTTGGCCTTAGCGACCTCCTGGATGGCGTGAGCCATGGCGCCCATGGTCTCGGCAGGTACGTTGTCGGCGATGTCGCTGTAGTGCTTCTTGGGAATCACGAGGGTGTGGACCGGCGCCTGGGGATTGAGGTCGTCGAAGGCGATGACCTGATCGTCCTCGTAAACGACGGTCGAGGGGATCTCATGGTTGGCAATTTTGCAGAAGATGCAATCACACATGGTTGGTTCCTTTCTCACAGACCAAGGTAGTCTTTTTGGGACGGGGCTTTTTTGACTACTTTTTCGCAAGCGCAGGCACCTGGCGAGCCGTCGCGCAAGGGTAGTCAAAAAAGCCCCGTCCCAAAAAGACTACCCCAAAGTAGGCTGCGAGGTGGTTAGAACGAGAGGTTGTCGTCGGTGTTGGCGGCTTCGCCGTCGGCGAGCACGTCGTTGCCGTCGACATCCTTAAGAAGCACCGAGACCTTCTGCTCGGCATCGGCCAGGCGGGTACGCAGGCTCTTGAGAAGCTCGACGCCGCGGGTGTAGCTCTCGAGCGACTCCTCGAGCTCCATGTCGCCCGACTCCAGGCTGCGGATAATGAGTTCCAGCTCCTGCGAGGCCTGCTTGTACGTAAGCTGCTCGACCGGGGTCTTCTCTGCCATATCTGTTTCCTTTCCTAAAGGTCTATCACTGTGAAACGCGGTCTATTCGACCGTATTGACGGTTGCCGCCACGTTGCCGTCCGCCATGCGCACGCGGATGGCATCGCCGGGCTTAAAGGTCTGGGCGCTTGTAGCCACACCGTCTTCGCTATACGCGATGGAGTAGCCGCGGGCAAGCACCTTGAGCGGCGACAGGGCGTCGAGCGAGGCTGCCGCACGGCCTAAGTCAGACTCAGGCTTGCTCAACATCGTGCGCCCCTGATGCTCCAGGCGGGAGCTCGCGAGCGTGAGTGCATGACGCTTGCCATCGAGCCCCGAGGTGCTTGCGACCAAGCGCTCGGGCAGACGCTCGAAGTTGGAGCGGAAGGCCCCAACCGAACGCGTTACAGCGCCGGACAGACGATCGGCAGTCAGGGCAAGCTCGGACTCGCGACGCTCGACCATAAACGTTGGATCGTTGAGGCACGGGCGGCATGCGGCTGCATCGAGCGCATCGCCCAAGCGTGCCGTATAGGTATCCCAGGCACGCCGACCACGCTGGTCGAGCATCTCCAGATCGACCAGATTCGACCCGATCATCGATGACATCGCAGCGCCCAGACGCTGATGACGTGCCTCGAGCACGTCGGCCAGCTCTGTCATAGCCGGTGCCACCGATTCTGCAGCCGCCGTGGGCGTGGAGGCGCGACGGTCGCTCACCATGTCGCAAATCGAGGTGTCAGGCTCATGGCCAATGCCGGTCACCACGGGCACAGGACAAGCCGCCACCGCGCGGGCAAGCTCCTCGTCATTAAAGGTCATGAGGTCCTCAAAGGAGCCGCCGCCGCGCACCAGCAAAATACAGTCGGGCGCCGGCGTAATGGAAGCGGCGCGACGCAAACCCTCAATGAGCTCTGCCGGCGCACCCTCGCCTTGAACCTTGGCACCCACGCAAACGAGCTCGACGAGTGGGTTGCGACGACGCAATGTGCGCTTGACGTCATCGATTACGGCACCCGAAAGCGAGGTGACGACCGCCACACGCGAGCAGAACACCGGGATGCGGCGCTTGCGCGCTTCGTCCATCAGGCCCTCGCGGCTCAGCTTTTCGGCCAGTTGCGCCACTTGTTGACGCAGCAGACCCTCCCCCGCCAGCGAAAACGAGCGGGCGACAAAACTCATGCGGCCCGTGGGCTTATAGAGATTGAAGCTACCCTTAAAGCTCACCTGCATGCCGTCGCGCAGATCGAACGTGCGCTTGAGATAGGCACCCTTCCAAATGATGCAGTCAACGGCGGCCGAATCGTCCTTAATCTGGAAGTAGCAGTGGCCGCTTCGGGCATTGGGGCCACGGAAGCCCGTGACCTCGCCCAAGACACTCAGCTGCGGAATAGCATCGAGTGCACCGGCGGCGATCTCCACCGCCTGGCTCACGCTGAGTTCCTTGCGCTCCTGATCGTCCGAGCCGTCAAACTCGGCGGAAACAGCATTGCCGGTTAGATTCCAGCCTGCCACGCAGCCTCCTTTCGTTATCGTGCACAAAGGCTCCAGCCCTGCGCAAATTCAAGTCCAACACATAGTACAGCGCCGCGGGGACACAAATCCCCGCGGCGCCTGTCAAGCCAATTTGTTATCGGTTGGAGTTTCTGTTGTAGCGAGCCATCAGGTAGAGCAGCTGAATGATCGAGGTGAGCGCTGCGGCAACATAGGTAAGTGCGGCTGCCGTCAGGACCTTCTTGGCACCGTTGACCTGCTTGGAGCTCATGCCCGACCGCTCGATGTACGCCACGGCGCGGCGGCTGGCATCAATCTCGACCGGCAGCGTAACCAGCTGGAACAACACACTAAACGAGAAGAAGATCAGCGCGAGGGTCGTGAGTCCCGCGATGTTCATAAACAGGCCCAAGAGCAACACGATGGTCCAGGTGTTCTGGGTAAAGTTGACGACCGGGACCAGGGCAGTGCGCACCTTCATCATGGCATAGCCGCTTTGGCGCTGGGCGGCGTGGCCCGCCTCGTGGCAGGCGACGGCAACGCTTGCGACCGATCCGCCCGAACGGTTGGCATCCGAGAGATACAGGTTGTTATCCTGCGGGTTGTAATGGTCGGTGAGCTCACCGGCGACGCCCTTGATACCCACGGCATTGCAACCGCTGGCGTCGAGCATGCGGCGCGCGACCGCAGCGCCCGTGTCGCCGTCCGAGCGAACCTTGGACCAGGTTTTATACGTCGAGTTGATATAGCTCTGCGCGGCGAGACCGAGCACCGTACAAACAAGGACGACCAGCAGGTACAGCGGGTCGATGCCAAAGCCATAACCATAGTAATAGGGCATGCGAATTCCTCCGAATCGAGTTACACGTTGGAGACATTCTACCCACTCAAGCGGCTAGACTTCCTTATAGCAATTCAATTTTGCCATCTTTGACCGTCAACCCCATGTTGCCCGAGAGCAGATCGTCCAGGCGCGAGCCCACAAGCTCAAAGCGCCAACCTTCGCGCAAAGGGCTCTGCTCGGGATGCTCAATATAGTCGGCCAGGTCATCGCGCGAGGCAATGACCGAGGTCGCCACGCCCGAACGCTCGGCAACCAGGCGAATGAGCGCGTACATGAGATCCGTCACGCTCTCCAGCTCCGGAGAGATCTGGCGATGTCCGCGCACCATGAGCGGCAGGCGATCGTGCGGGCAGCTCGCGCCGCGCTTGATGGCCATGAGCGCGCCGTCCACATCGCGCTCCCCCAGTTGATCGGTGCCGCGGATGCTGCGGAACTCCTCAACGCGCACAGGATTGCGCTTGACGAGCGCCAGCAGCGTATCGTCGGACATAACCCACTTGCGCGGGATGTTGCGGCGCTCGGCGCGGTCCTCGCGCCAGGCGGCAAGCTCGCGCGCAATGCCCAGCTGATGGCGGCTACACGAGTTGATGCGCTTGACCTTGCGGAATGCCTCATGGCGGTCGGCGCGGTAGTGCGACTCGTCGGCCAGCGGGCGCAACTCGTCGAGCACCCAATCCACACGGCCCAGCTCACGCAGGCGGCTCATCATCTCGGTATAGGCGACGATCAGATACTTGACGTCATCGATCGCGTACTCAATCTGCTTATCGCTCAGCGGGCGGCGCGACCAATCGGTCAAGGACTCGGTCTTGGGCAGCGATACGCCGCAGAACGTCTGAACGAGCGCGCCGTAGGAAATCTGCTGGCGCTCGCCCAAAAAGGCGGCGGCGACCTGTGTGTCAAAAATCGGTCGCGGCAGCGCGCCCACGGTGTGGAGCATGACCTCCATATCCTGCGAGCAGGCGTGGAAGACCTTGACCACGCTCTCGTCGGCCATAAGCTCGGCCAGCGGCGATAAGTCGTCGATCACCAAAGGATCGACCGCGACGCTCTCGGCAGGGGTGGCAATCTGAACCAGGCACAGGCGCGGATGAAACGTGCGCTCGCGCAAAAACTCGGTATCGACGGCAATCGCATCGAACTCACGAGCGCGCTGACAAAAGTCGAGTAGAGCCTGATGTGTGGAAATGTACATATCAACCCATCGAATAAGGTTAGGCCCGAAAAACACGGGTAGGATATCGGCATTGCCCTACAACTATACTCGGTTAGTCACAGAACGGGAACGTAAGTATGCGCTGCCTTATCATCCACAACCCGGCATCGGGTCCCAGCTCCGATGAAATCTATGCATTCACGCACGCTCTTGCACAGGGCGGCGACGAGGTCGTAATGCGCTTTATCGGCGATGGCATGGAGCCCGAGGACGCGGTAGCGGACGTTCGGGAGTTCGACCGCGTAGTCGTTTCGGGCGGCGACGGCACCGTCTCCAACGTGCTCGACCAGATGCGCGGGTGCGGTGTCCCTACGCTCATCTTCCCCTCCGGCACAGCCTGCCTGTTCTTTAACAACATCGGTAATGCCCCCGAGGCGGCGGCGCTTGCCAAGGCTTGCCGCGCCGGCCGCACGGTCAAGGTGGACATGGGTGAGCTCTTTTGGATCGACGAGAACGGTAACGAGAAGCGCCACGGCTTTATCATCATCGCCGGCTCGGGCTTCGACGCCGAGATCATGATGAAGGCCGCTCCCACCAAAAACGACATTGGCGAGATCGCCTACTTCCTCTCCGCGCTCGCCACGCCCAACCCCACGGTGGCGCACTTTACCATTGAACACGACGGCATGGTCGAGGAGCTCGACGGCATCTGCTGCATGGCGGGCAATACCTCAGTCATCCAAAACGACATCAACCTGTTCCCCAACTGCCGCATGAACGACGGCATGGTCGACATCGTCGTTATTGAACCCGTGCGCACGGTGCAGCTGCTCCCCACGGTGATCACCGCCGCGCTCGACCCCGCCGGCAAGGTGCTCGGCCGCCCGCAGTTTAAGATTATCCAGACCAAGGAAGCCAAGATTACCTGCACGCCGTCGCTGGGCATGCAGTTCGATGGCGAGATCATCTCCAGCAACTCCGGTGTCTTTGGCGCCCGCGCGCTTCCGCAATGCCTCGACCTCATCGTCGACGAATTCTCACCACTCGGAAAATAGGAGAACCCCGTGAACGACAACCCTATCCTTGGCTTTATCGTCATCGTTCTGGCCCTGCTCGTGGGCTACGCCATCAACCTGATTCACCGCCGAAAGAAGTAAATCCACATTGGTATGATATTCACCCAATCACCGAGGAGAAGTCCAAGGGCAACAACATGGCCGCCATGGGTGTTGGCGCCATCATCATCGGTGTCTGTGGCTTCGTGATCTATCGTCGCAAGAAGGCCTAAGAACCCCACACCTTAAGGCGCGGGCGGGATGGCCAAGGTCGCCCCCCGCTCAGCCCGCCCCTTCGACCGGCGGGAAACGTCGCTGAAATCTTTCAAAAAAGATTCCCCGCAAACACTTTGCTGTGCTATAGTGCAACGCAACAGAAACAAGGTGCGACTGCGCCATGGCATCACGAAAGGAGCCACCAAGATGAAGAACGCGATGAAGTCCCTCAACAACTGGTGGTGGCGTGATGCGAATACGATCGGTCGACAGTGAGTCCCTCACGCCTGTTTTTGCGCTCTAGGTGATTGAAAGGCCTCCGGTTTCGACCGGGGGCCTTTTTCTATCTCGAGCCCGATCGCATTCGCATCACGCGCCTCCGCTTTTCTCTTACACCCCCTCTCTGAAAGGACCTTCACCATGTCTCAGAACACCACCGCCACCCAGCCCCGCACCGTCCAGACCGCCGACCGCGGCAAACTCGATATCCGCGCCCTCGTCCTGCTCGCCATCCTACTTGCCGCCGGCTTCATCCTCAACTTCACCGTCGGCAAGGCCATCTCCGGCATCTCGGGCGGCATGATCAGCCCCGAGTTCATCATCTCGGCCTTCTGCCTCACCATCCTGGTCGTTCGTCCCAACATTGGTCAGGCACTCGTCATCGGTCTCATCTCGGCGGCCGTAATCCAGATCACCACTACCTCGCCGTTTGTCGATTTTGCCGCCGAGGGCATCGCCGCCATGCTTATGGCCGTCATTGTCAACACGGCCGCCAAGGATGGCCAAGTTAAGCCTGCCGCCGCCATCGTCGCTACGTTCGTGACCACCTTTGTCTCGGGCGTCATCTTCATGGTCATCAAGATGGCCATGCTCGGCGTAGTGGGCGAACTCGCCGCAGCCATGCTGCCCGTCGTCGCCATGACCGCTGTGTTCAACGCCATTCTGATCGGCGCGCTCTATCTGCCCATCCAGAAGGCCCTTAGGCTTAACTAACCCGCTCGGCTTTACGAGCCACCCCATCTTGGCGTTCATTCGTCGCTCGCGTACCCAAGTACGCTTCGCTCCTCTTTCGCGCCAACCTGGGGCACCTCGTAAAGCCGTCTCCGTGCTTCACCAGCAAAGACTGTCCCAAACAACGAGCTATTGGGGACGTCCTTAAACGACTAGTCATGTAAGAACGTCCCCAATGACTATGAAAGGTATCCATGGAAACGATCATCAACGTCGACGATGTCTCGTTCGCCTATGGCACGCAGGCCGAGCAGGCGCTTAGCCACGTTTCGCTCAGTGTGAACAAGGAAGATTTCATCGGCATCATCGGGCCTTCGGGTGCCGGCAAATCAACACTTACCGCCTGCCTGTCGGGCGCCGTGCCCCACCACTACACCGGAACCTTCTTTGGCTCCGTGTTCGTTGACGGGCACGACACCTGCGAGGTCTCGCTCACCGACATATCGCAGATCGTCGGCAGCGTGCTGCAAGACATCGACACGCAGATGGTCGCTTCGGTCGTTGAGGACGAAATGCTCTTTGGCCTCGAGAACTTTGGCGTTCCGCATGACCAGATCGAGCAGCGCGTGAGCGAGACGCTTAAGGCCGTCGGCATTAGCGACCTGCGCGACCGCGAGATAGCCACCCTCTCGGGCGGCCAAAAGCAAAAGGTGGCCATCGCTGCCATCCTCGCCATGCGCCCGCGCGTACTGGTGCTCGATGAGCCAACCGCGGCACTCGATCCCGTCAGCTCCACACTGGTTTTCGAAACGCTGCGCGAGGCAAACCATAACCTCGGCATCACCATCGTCGTCGTTGAGCAAAAGGTCGCCCTGCTTTCGGAGTACTGCAACCGCGTACTGGTGCTCGATCACGGCCAGATCGCGCTGCAAGGCGAGCCGCACGAGGTCTTCGCGCACACCGACAAGCTCCGCGCCATCGGTGTCGATTGCCCGCGCGTCACACGCATCTTCAACAGCCTCGAGGCCGATGGCTTGGCCAGCGGCACTCCCTGTTTGGATGTTGATGAGGCCGAACGCCTGATCGCGGGCATCGTCGACCCCGACCGCGCGACAAGCGACGCCCAGGCGCCCACAGGCTCCCCGCACGCACCGTCGCTGCGCCCGCATGCGAAAGACGCCGAGCCGGTGCTCACGTTTGACCACGTTGAGTTTTCCTACCCCCATGGTGGCGCCGCCGTCCACGACCTCAACCTGACGCTCTATCCCGGCGAGCTCGTGGGCATTGTCGGCCAAAACGGAGCCGGCAAGACCACGCTCACCAAGCTGCTCACGGGTCTGCTTAGGCCTGCATCGGGCAGCGTGCGCGTTACGGGCTTGGACACGGCATCGGTTCCCACGAGCCGCATCGCCCGCAAAGTCGCAACCCTCTTCCAAAACCCCGACCGCCAGATTTGCAAGGACACCGTGCTCGACGAGGTCGCCTTTGGCCTGGAGCTTGCCGGCATCGACCGCGCCGAGGCGCTGCGTCGCGCCCAGCTCGTCATCGACCGCTTTGGTCTGCCGGCCGACGAGGCGCCCTTCTCCCTTTCGCGCGGCCAACGCCAAATGGTGGCGCTCGCCTCCGTCGTGGTGGTCGAGCCCAAGATCGTGGTGCTCGACGAGCCCACGAGTGGCCTGGACTACCGCGAGTGCATGACCGTGATGGAAACGGTGCGCACCATGGCCGAGCGCGGCTGCGCCGTTATCATGGTCTGCCACGACATGGAAGTCGTCTCCGACTTTGCCGAGCGCATCGTAGTAATGGCCGACGGTCGCATCCTCGATCGCGGCCGCACGCACGAGCTGTTCTCGAACATCGAGCTCATGCAGCGTGCCTATGTTGAACCGCCCCAGGTTATTGAACTCTCACGCCGTCTGGCATCCTCCGTCTCGCCCGCCTTTGCACAGGTGAGCGAGGTCACCGATATCGTTCGCATTACCGAGGAGATGGTCCGCCGTGGTTAATGTCATCGACTATATGCCGGGCGACACGCTGCTGCATCGTCTGAATCCCGTCATCAAACTGGGCCTCGCCGCTGCCATCATCATCGGCATCTTTTTGTCCGACACCTACGTGGCGCTGTTGGGGTTTCTGGCGCTCACGCTCGCGCTGGGAGCCTACGCCGGCGTCGTCGACCGCCTGTTCTCGCTGCTCAAGCTGCTGATTCCGCTCGCACTCATCATGTTAGCGCTGCAGCTGGCCTTTATGCACGATGGCAACGTGGTGTGGGGCTTCGTCACCGACGAAGGCCTCATCACCGGCTCGAAGGCCTGTCTGCGCCTGTTGGGCGTAGCGCCGCCACTCATCCTGATGCTCATGGTGACCAAGCTCAACGACCTTGCCAATGCCTGCGTGGAGGTGCTGCACGTGCCGTATCGCTACGCCTTTACCTTTACCACGGCGCTGCGCTTTGTGCCGGTGTTTGGCCAAGAGATGAACGCCATCATGGAGGCACAGACCGCACGCGGCGTCGAGTACGACACCAAGAATCCCATCAAGAAACTCAAGCTCATGCTGCCGTTGTGCGTGCCGCTATTGATCTCGAGCGTGGGCAAGACCGATGCCACCGCGCTTGCCGCCGAGCAGCGCGGCTTCTACCTGCGCACGCGTGCGAGCTCGTACAAGCGCTACCCCATCAAAGGCTTGGACATTGCCGTACTTATTGTCAGCATCGCCCTTATCGCCATCGGCTTCCTGTTCTAGCAATCGCTGGCAGCAACCGACAAATGCAAAAGGCCTCGGCTCGCACAAACGAGCCGAGGCCTTTACTGTTTTCCCAGATAAAACCTACCAAAATAAACCTGTCCCTTTTTGGCAGGTCGAGGGCTACAGACGGTAGGGGGCGCCGCTGCGGATGATGGACTCGCGTACCAAAACGTCCATGGCGTCGAGGGTGATCTCGGGCATCTCGCGATACTTTTGCAGCACCGAAAGCTCCGTGCAGGCCAGAATGACGCGGTCGCAGCCGCTGCGGGCAAACTCCCACATCACTCGGTCAAACTTATCCATATCGGGCTCGCGTCCCGCCTTCACGTCATCGTAAATAAGCGACATCACATCGGCCTGGCGCTTCTCGCTGGGATAAACGACTTCGACGCCCGCCGCCTCGCACTCGCGACCGTAGACGCCGGCACCCACGGTGCCATCGGTACCCATGATGCCGATCTTGCGCACCGGCTCGGCCGGCATGCTCAAGTTGGGGTCGAACTCACACTCCCCCATCACCACGCCGGCAAGCGCATAGCGCACCGACTCGCGCGGCATATGGATGATGGGGACCGAGGTAAACGACTGAATCTGATCGTAGAAGTAGTGCGACGTGTTGCAGGGAATGGCAATGTGCGCGCAGCCCAGCGTCTCAAGCGCCTGCGCACATTCCTTCATGGTCGCCAGCAACTCGGTGTGGTCGCCGGTCTTAATGGCCAGCGTGCGGTCGGGCATGGTCGACTTAGAGAGCACCACCATGTCGATATGTTCCTGATCGCGGGCGGCCGCCGTGTGACGCACCACCTGGTCGTAGTAATACGACGTGGCCTCGGCGCCCATACCGCCGATAACTCCCAGCTTTTCCATCGCCGCCTCCTTGGTGACGCTCGCACCATTGCGCGTATCATACCCGCGCCCGTCCGATACAAACCGGGCGGGCGCGACGTTCATCCTATTTGTAATACGTCTTAAACAGCTTAAAGTGACGCAGCTTGGTGTGCCACATGCGCAGCCAGCGGTTAAAGACAAAGTCGCCCTTCATAAACGAGGGGTCGGCGGCCTTACCCTCCTTGACCAGGCGATGCGCCTTAGCGCGCAGCTCGGGATCCTTGACGTATTTATCGACCACGCCCATGGGGACAACCATCCACAGCGCCTCGTTCTGCGCCGTCACAAACTCGGGCTCAAACGGGCGGTTGTACACATACTCGTCCACTACGTACTTGGCAACGTTAAAGCCACTGTTGGTGACATAGTAGTTACTGCGGCCCTGGCGAGTGTTGAAGTCGAAGAACTTAAACGAACCGTCGCGCTCGTCGTATTTGACGTCAAAGTTGGAGAAGCCCGTAAACTTGAGGTCCTCGAGCAACTTGCGCACGCCGCCCATGAGCTCGTCATTGGGCTCGGTGATGATGCAGGCGTGGTTGCCAACGCCGTGAGGCTGGTGCTCCTCGAGCAGCACGTGGCCCAGGCACATCATGCGCACCTTGCCGTTGCGGTCGGAATAGCTGGTAAGCACGCGCATGTACTCGTCGTTGCCGGGCACGCGATCCTGCAGGATCAGATCATCGGTGTAGCCACTCGCGTATACATCGCGAATGACCTGCTCCAGTTCGGCGCGATCGGCGATCTCGTAGGCCTTCTTCTGGCCCTCGAACTCGTGCTCCCACCACATGATGCCGTCGGAAGGCTTCAGGATCATCGGGAAGGGAAAATCGATCCGGTCGAGCACCTCGGCAGGAGCCTCTCCCTGGGCGTTGAGCATGGCCATGGTAAAGGTAAACGTATGCGGATAGGGAACACCGTGCTTCTCGCACAGCTCGTAGAAGATTTCCTTCTTCTGGCACTGTTCGAGCATGCTGTAGGGCGCATAGGGCGCGATGACGTTTGAGGCAAGCTCGCCGGCATCCTGAGCCTGTGCGGCAAGCGCGACATAGTTGTCGCCGCAGCCCATGAGAATAATCTTCTTATCGGGATTGGCCTGCGCGACACCGTTAATGGTCTCGATCATGACCGGCATGGTGTCGATATCAACATTGGGCGTGTAGTCGATAATCTGGCTGCGGTACGCAGGACCGGTCTGGTACTTGCCAAAGACCAGGCTCTTGACCTGATACTCCTCGTAAAAGGCGCGCGCCACCGAATAGGCGTTGATGTCGCCACCGAGCAGCACGGGGATAAACTCGCGCTCTGTAAACTGCAATGCCATGGAAACTTCCTATCTAGAACTGCCCACGACGGGCGGTCTTTATGCAACCTGTTTATTTTAGCGTGCCGGACCGTTTCCTCCTAAAGCTCCACTGTATCTATGACAATCAACGCAATTATCCAGCATGAAGGCCGCACTCACCGCCGTATGACAAACGGCAATGAACCCACCGTTGTTGTAGGGTTCAGCATATTGATACCCCCGAGTGAAAGGCGCACGCGTGCTCCAGGACCTTCCAACCGATAACCCCATCCTCGATGCCGCAAAACGCGAGTTGGCGCCGCGCGCGCAAGCGACTGCTCCTCTGCGCACCGCAAACGACGCTTACGACGGTGCCGCCTACATCACCTCCATCGATACATCGGCGCACAAAGGCACGCGCAAGACGCCCGTCGCCGGCGGACACGATACCGCCATCGAGCAGTTTGGCCTCGTCTCCGATGCCCACGCCGGGGACAACATCAGGGTAATCAAACTCGGCGACGGCACCTGTTCGTTCACCCCGCCCAGGCGCTCAACGAAGTAGGGCAAGCTCGCCGCAATGGGACCTTATAGCCACAAACCCCAACGTTGAGATAGCTTTCACAGTCCAAAGCCCGTCCCAAACAGGCCCCCGTAACGTTAAAGTTGAACTCTATGGTTTCTCAACAATTCGATATAACTGCAGGTCAAAGCCAAAGTCTCAAGTTCAACTTGACCCTTTAAAACCTTTAAGGTTCAAGTTGAGGTCGAAAGCAGTAGTAGAATACCTGAGGAACAATAACCTACGATTGATTGCAGAGGGACTGGATGCAGCATTCGAATCATCGCACCGCAGCGCTCATTGCGTCGAAGCCGGCTCGTATCATCACGAGCGCCGCGTTCGCCGTTGCGTTGACGGCCACGCCGATGCTCTCCCCCGTCGCGGCGTATGCCGCCTCGCAGGCAACGCAGGATCAGCTTGCCGCCGCCCAGCAGAAGATCGAAGCCGCCACGAGCGCCTACAACGATGCCCGCACCAAGCTCGGCGATCTGCAGAAGCAGATTGACGCCAACGAGGCAAGTATCGAAAAGATCGAGGCGAAGCTTCCCGATCAGCAGGAAAAGGCATGCACCGCCATGCGCGATCTGTACAAGTACCAGAAGGGCACCAACCCCATCGTGAGCTTCCTGGTCAACGCACAGAGCCTGGGTGAGTTCATCACGACCTGCAAATACACCAACCAGATCACAAGCTCGAGCGTCGACGAGATCGAAGAGCTCAATAACATGCAAACCGAACTCGAGCAGAACAAGGCCGAGCTCCAGCAGGCCAAGTCTCAGCTTGAGGCAGAGCAGAAAAACGCCGAGGATGCGCTGACGCAGGCCCAGCAGCTCCGCAGCGAGGCACAAGCAAAAGCCGAGCAGGAAAATGCCGCCGAGCTTGCCAAGCTTGAGGCCGATAAGGCCGCTGCCGCCGAGAAGCTCTCGGGCGAGGGCGTGAGCGGCAGCAATTCCAGCAGCCAGGCCACCAACGCCAACACCACCATCGACACCACGGTGAACAACGCCAACACCGGTAGTTCCGATTACGATTCGTTCATTAATGAGTGGACGAGCCGCATCGACAATTACCTCGCCGGCTCCCCTATGGCAGGCCAGGGCTATAACTTTGCCGTCGCCGCTTGGAATACCGGTGTCGACCCCCGTTGGTCCCCCGCCATCGCCTGCATCGAGAGCACCAAGGGTGCTTATTGCGCCAATTCTTACAACGCCTGGGGCTGGAGTGCACGTGGCGGCGGTTGGCGCAGCTTTGGCAGCTGGAGCGAGGGCATCTTCGCTCACGTTGCCTATCTGGGCGCCAACTACGGCTCCACCCTTACCCCGGCTGCGGCCAAAAAGTACTGCCCACCCACGTGGCAGGACTGGTACAACAAAGTCGCCGCTCAGATGAACCGCATCTAAGTGCAACTGCAAAGGGCCCCAATGGGGCCCTTTTTTGTTTACGCGACGGAAGTATCGACGACGCCGGTCGCATTGGCAACCGCGACTATGACGATCATGCATAGGAGCAGCACACCCAATGCCTTGAGCCAGAGTTTCGCGAGTTTCTTGCCGCGATAGCTGTCGAGCAGTGCGAATCGCCGACGTAGACGGCGCTTATCGAGCACCGCAAAATGCATAAGCGCCATAAGGCCATCGACAAAGAAAAAATACTCGATTATGAGAAGCCACGTCGGGTAGCTTTGGTTTGCTCCCGTGGGTTGAAAGACGGCAAAGTGACTTCCGGCAAAGAACACAAGCAGCGAGAAGCAGACGAGCGTATTCCAAATGCGCCCCAGGGACTCCGGAACGCGAGAGAGCAGACCGCATGCAGCGGAGGTGGCAGGCCTAGGAAGCCTTGCGGGGTTCTGGAGCCCTTGGGGCGTCAACAACGTCTCCGAGGCCGGAGTACGGACAGGCGCAGGCGCAGGAGGCCGCACGGGGCGACTCAGATCGTATGCCGCGCGCGTCGCCCGTCCCAATGCTTCCGCACTCGCAAAACGCTTGGCCGGATCGAGCGCCATCGCCATGCAAACGACATCGGCAAGTGGAGTGGGAATGCCGCGCACCTCGCATTGCTCGCGCATGTCGAGCCCTGGTTTAGGGTCGACTCCCGTCAAACAAAAGAACAGCAGGGCACCGAGCGCGTAGACGTCGCTTCGCACGCTCGTCTGCCCAAACCCATACTGCTCGGGCGGCGCATAGGGCCGTGTCCCAAACTTGACAGTATCGGCATCGGCGCCATCGCGCCACACGCGCGCGATCCCCAAGTCGATAATCACCAGCGATGAAAACGTCAGGCCGTCATCAGGCGTATAGTTGGCACCTGCCACGATGATATTCGACGGCTTGAGGTCGCGATGGATCACCGGCGCCGAAGCCTCCCCCGCCATTGCAAAACCGGCATGGAGCTCGCCCACGGCGTCGCAAAGGACAGGATACAATTCACGCGCATAATCGGGAGCGGCTCCCAGACGGTCCACCAGTGCCCCGAGTGTCTCCCCTTCTATATATTCCATAACCACGTTGAGCTCGTCGCCCGCACGACGACAATCGACGATTCTGGGAAGGTGCTCAAAACGCCTGCCTGCCCGCTGAGCGGCAAACAGACGCTCGTATGCCCCGCCGATTTGAGCCGAAGCATCGATGCGTTTACGGACAAAGGGACCGAGCGAACCACCGCCGGTTCCTTCAAAGTACACGAGCTCGGTTGTTTCAACAGACGAGCGCTTAAGTACACGCTCCACGCGATAGCTGTCGTCGCGATCGAGCGACGCCAGGTGCTCGGCAAGCGCTGCGGTCAGCTCGTCATTGGAATATGTTGGGGTCTGAGTATCCATAGCCTCCATCATAGCGCAGGGCGCAGACACCCCATGGCATCCGCGCCCCGTTCGTTTGCATCGTTGTTCGACAGCTCCGCCGGCTCAGATATCAGCGGCTAATTCACCGTCTCCTCGCCAAAGCGATACAGCTCCTCGTTGACCTTTTGGAGGCTGCACCCGCGATCGATGCAAAAGATGATAATCGCATCGCGGCGGTCCTTGCAGTTAAGGACGCTTACCCCGGCAGCCGTCAGCGCACGGTTGGTCTCTTTGAGCGTCAGCGCCATCGCAAAGGCAATCTGCAGCACCTTATTGCGACTCGGATGACGCGCACCGGTAAAGATCTGATAGCCAAAGGTCTCATTGAGATCGGCCATACGAACCACGCGCGAGCGCTCCAAGCCCTTTTCCTGCAGTAGCTGCTTCAGGTAATCCGAAAGCGACGGGGCGGCAAAGTCGTGCTCCCTGATATAGCCATCGATGTTCGGCGCATCGAGAAGCTCATTGAGCAACTCCTCGGTCAGCTTTTTATCGGGCATACGACTTCACCTCCCATCCGGCGCAACGGTAGCGACATGCTAGGCCAGCACCCAGCTTGCAGTGGCAGACTTATCAAACATATTGGCAAAATACAGTGCCTTCTTGATATCGCCATCAAAGTAGATATTGCCCGCCACGGAGCCACCGGCGGAAAGGGTACCAGACTGCAGCTCATCGGAGCCCTCGCTGTAGTAACCCTGATTCTGTTGGGCGCCGTTGGCGTCCTCGCCCTTCCAGTCGTAGATATTGTAATCTGCGCCCTCATCGCCATTGTTGACGTACGTGACGTGAATGCCCGTCATGGTCGAACCGTCATAATTTGTAAGGCCGGGCTGGACGGAATCGACAACGACGGAAAGACCGGCAGCTGTGGTCACCGTCGTGCCAACCGCCAGGTCAGTCGTAGGCTGCTCTTCCTTCTTCGCCTCTTCCTTCTTGTCGCCATCGCCAGCGTCCTCGGTGACGGTCGCCTTATCGCTACCACAACCGGCAAGAAGACCGGCAGTCCCCAAGGCGACGGTGGCGAATGCGCCAAGTGCAGCGCGACGGCTCAGCAGCACTTCGTTTTCGAGCTTTTTCATTATGCATCCTTCCTACGATCCGGCTACCGCGCCGGTACACAGCACATCGTAGAAGGCAGCGAGCTCAAATTCATTAGCTGGGAGCTAATGGGGGTGTTCCTATAGTTTTGTCAACTGGGCAATGCTGTTTTCGAGATTGAATCGCGACATGCTAACGCCAGGCCTTTCGGCCGATGGGCTCCAATCTGTTCGGAGCGCTTCGACTAGGCGGCGTAGGGCACCCTGTCCCGCATGATCGCGTAGATGACCTTCAGCCTCTTTCGTGCCAGCGCCTTGAGCGCCTTGCCGTGCGGCATGCCCCGCTCTCGGCACCTAGCGTAGTAATCGCCCCATCTTCCCTCTGTCCGGGTAAGGCAGTTGCACGAGAATATGAGCAGGTTCTTCAGCCTCTTGTTGCCTTGGCGCGATGCCGTCACCGAGGAGATCGAGGTCCCCGACTGGCGGTTGCGCGGCGCCAGGCCGCAGTACGACGCGAGCTTGTCGTGGCTTGGGAAGTCTTCGATATCTATGGAGATCGCGAGCTCGGAAGCGGTTTTGGGGCCGATCCCCGGCACCGTCAGGAGGCATCGGTAGGTATCGTCGCCCTCGAGGAGGGCGGATATCTCCGCCGTGATCACATCGATCTCCGCCGAGTTCTCGGAGATCCTGCGCGCGAGCAGCCTCACCGCCCGGTCCTCGGCGGCGATGGCCGCCGCATCCGGCCTTGTCGAGGAGGCCGTCGAGCGGACGAGGGCCTCGATCTTGCCGCGCGCCGCCCCGCGCGTGAGCGCCGCCGCCCTGCGGGGCCCGGCGTCGGCCACCGACCAGGCCCCGCCGAGGGATGCCATGAGCCTCAGCTGGGGACCGTCGGACAGGTCGACCAACGCCTCGAAGGCGGGGCACGATTCCAGCAGGATGCTGCGCAGCCGGTTCTTGCTCCTGGTGTTTTCGCAGGTCAGGAAGTTTCTCTGGGCGGCCAGCGCCCTCGCCGCCGCGACCGTCGGGCCCGGATCCCCGACCGGCAGGAGTGCGTCGGGGATGCCCAGCGCCGTCTTCGCGATGACCATTGCGTCCCGCTCGTCGGTCTTGGCGTCGCCGGCGAAGAGCCTGGCGGCCCCGTGTGCCGCGAGTCCCGGCAGGTACGCCGCCGACATCCCGGCCGCCTTGGCGCGGGCGAGCGCGAGGGCGCCTATGTTGCGCGACTGGTCGACGACCACGAGCGCGTCGGGGAAGCGGCCGAACAGCGAGTCCAGATCGCCCTCCCTGTTCGCGACGGGGGCGCTCAGCAGTATCTCGCCGTCCCGGGTCGCGACGCATGCCCAATGGGACAATTTCCCGACATCGAGCCCGATGACGGCTTCCGGCATTCTAGGTGGTGCCACGGTGTTATCCTCCAATCGGTAGGCCGATCGGAACCCCTCCCTGCGACACCCACATTACCTGGCCGTGGCGCTTGCGCCCGGCAGTTTCCTATCAGTCGTCCGGAGCGGCGAGCGCCCCCGGTGGCAACACCCCCCGGCCCTCTACGGGGCAGGGGCAGACGGCCATCCGGAGGCGCCCGATCGGCGGCCCCTCGGGGCTTGCCCGTATCGTAGGCAATGCGCCGAATGCTCGCCATCGAAATTTATCGGTGGCCCACTTCAGACTGTAATGGGTTGTAAGCCAGATTGGTACTGGATTGAGAAGATGCCTGTTCAGATGGAGCGGTGATTGAGGCTGCAGCTTGATACCAAAGCGCCCTTGCCGCGCCTCTGGCCGACGTTAGCCGCCCCCCTCTCACCTGCAAGATGCCCATGAGGGGGGCTGCCCGTCGAAGATAGCGCGCGCATGGTGTTCGACGATTCCGTCGCCCCGCTATCGAATAAAAGGTATGGTCCTAAGATCACTCAGGCAATAAAGCAATAGCGCTGCGGTATATCTCCCCGTGCTTTAAGTCGGCATCAGCCACCTCAGGCAAGCGATTCAAATCACGGCACCCCTATGCCAGCTCGCGAAGCCTCCCGAGCGCCAGCCTGAACCACTCCAGATCGTCCTCATCAGGCACGCTATCGTACTTCCAGTGCGTTATATAGCGCCACCGAGAGAAGACGCCGCTGCCCAGAAGCCCAACGTCGTCTATGGTGTCTATGTCCTCTCGCAGTCCTTCGGCCGTACCGGAGCGCGGATATGCCCCGGCAAAGGCCTCGCCAAAGTCCATGTGCCAACCCAGGCCGAACATGTCATGGGCCAACGCGTGGAAGTCGCGGGTGGGACCGTCCAGCGAATCCTCGAAGCGCTTAACGAACCTGCACAGGTCATCACCGTAAGCCCCGCCGAACAAATAAGGCTCAATCACGTCCTTGCCGCGCAAGGCCTCTAACCACTCGGTCGGAATGCCCTCGTATCCGTACAGGATGCCGGCCAATCCACCGGCCACGCAAGCCGTGGTGTCGGTATCGTCGCCCAGGTTCACGGCGGTCAGTACGCAGTCGCGGTAGTTGTCGGTATGTTCTAGGCACCAGATGGCGGCGTGGTAAGTATCCCACACGTAGCCGCCGCTGGCACCAGCTCTGTCCTCACTCTCGCAGCCGGCGTGCCCGCTGTAAAGCACCTCGCGGGCATAGGCGATCATGTCCACGCAGGCCTGGCAGCAGTCGTCGGTAGCGTGGTTGATCGCGCTGACCTCCCTTATGTCGCAGTCGGAGCATTCCATAAACACCATAGGCAGGCAACGCATGAGCGAGCCGTTGCCCTTGCTGTATTCGCTTGTGAGCCCGCAACCCGTATCGAGCGCCTGCCTGGTGGCGTTGCCGTAGTCGAAGACGTTCCCGTCGGCGGTGTATGCGCCTTCGTTTATCCAATTGCGGAACTTGACGAGGATATCGTCGCAATTGATATCGCCGAGCTCGCGGTAGCTGTCGCACAGCGCGAGCGCCATGGACGTGTCGTCGCTCCATGTGCCCGCAGGCTGGTTGTGCGTGCCGAGGCCCACCATGTCCGTGCAGGTAAAGCTGCCGCGCGGCCTGAACTCGTAGGGCACGCCGAGCGCATCGCCCACGGCCATGCCGTACACGCAGTCCCTCACCGTCCGTAACAAGCCCATGGCGCGCACCTAGTTCCAGTTCATGCCGAACTTGCGCGAGCAAAGCACGTCTTTCCAGTGACTCTCGCGCTCGCACACCTCGGCGGTGGTCATCTTGGTGTCGCACACCTCTAGAATGGAGTAGGTGAAGTTTTCCACGATGTACCCAGTTCCGTGCTCGGCCACGATGGCCTTGAACTCCTTGTTGCCGCCAGTCGGGTCCATGGGGTTGGCATAGGCGCTCCAGCGCTGCCAGATACCCAAGTCCGCGCCCGCGTCCTTCTTGCTGTCGCCCGAGGCCGAACCCACGTAGAGTTTCCCCGTCGCGGTGTCGGTGATGCAGTAGACGCCCTTCACGTTGTCCAGCGCCCAGTACCAGTCGGAGCCCACGCTGGCGATAACGGCCTGCAAGGTCTTGTGGTCGATACACACGTACTTGTAGCCAGGAAAAGGGGCAACGTTGCCCAGGCTCATCGAGTACTCGTACACTACGGGCTCGAAGTCGTGCATCGTGTTCTCGTAGAACTTGTTGTAGATGTCGCGCCCGATAGGCTTCTTCAACTTGATGATGAGGCGCTTGATGTAGGCCTCGTAGTCGGGAAGAAGCGTCAACTTGTAGCCCACGCCGCCCAGCACCTCGGGTACTGCCTTCTCCACTTTGTGCATGCCGCCGAAGATGAAGTACTCGGGCCCGTAGGTGTAGTACTGTGCGAACGAGATCAGGTAATCCGCATGGTTGAGGTTGTTATTCGCTTGTCCCGTCGCGCTCCTCCACGCGTTCATCTCGTACCATCGCGAGCCGCTATCGGTCTTCTCGGGGGTCGAGGTGTCCTTCAACAGCATGTCGTACGCGCGCACGTTCACGTCGCCAGCATTCATGTTGAATTTGATCTTTGTCTTCTCTGGGTGCGCCACCGGCATCAAATCCCTGAGCGTTATAACAGCATTTCCCATGTTAATTCCGCCGTTTCAGTTTGAAAAGCCTGTAGGTCGAATCATACCACTCGCTTTCCAGACGAAAATTAGCGCTCGGCTAACCGCTCTGCTGTTGTCGTTTCTTATGGCGAAGAAGAGCACGAAGCCGATAAGCCCCGCGCCCGTGTTTATGCCTTGTTTGGCGATTGTTCGTGATGTGCCCGCACAGCTATTTTTGGTGAATAATCCGAAAGTAAGGAAGATAAGCGCGAATCATCCACGCCACCATCCGTCTCGCCCGCACTCGGGCAATACGCAGTGCCCGCTCCTGATCGGCCGTCCCTAGCGCCGGCGCGAACTCTTAGATGGCGTCTTTTGCGCTCATCACCTTGCGGAAGACGGTCGCGTCCTGCTTGCCGATGGGAATCGCGATCTTCTTGCCGCCCGCGCGTCGCACTCCGTCTTGAACAACATGTCCCATCCGCCCCCTCGCCTCATCCTCAAAAGGCTCGTCGAAGCCTAGCCCACCGTGACGGATTCCCCGGTAAAGGTGCTAACGAGCAGCAAAACAAAGAACACAAGGTAGCCGATGCTCAACAGGTAGGCGGTAACCAAAAAGACAATCCATCCCACATCGGTCTTGCCGTCGGCATGGCGTTGCTCGCGATTGCGGCAGAGCCAAATCGTCACGCCAATGGCCACGATCAGCAACACGAGTGCCGCTGCCGCCAACCCGGCAAGCGCAAACATAACGCCAATGCTCACAGCAATAACCGGAAGCAACAACAAGCCGCATCCACACCCACCGGGACTATAAACGGCAGACTGTCGGCGTCGCCCCATCGTCACTCCAACCTCAACATCTTTGAACACTACAATGCGATAGCCTGCTGAACAGGAACGATCTTATCCAGTTCCGGCTCGATGCGCCTCTTTTCCGCCTCGAGGTCAAACGCTATCTGGGCGCGCAGCCAATAACCATCCGTTAGGCCAAAGTAGCGGCAAAGGCGAAGATCAGTGTCAGCCGTAACACGACGCCTCCCCAAAATAATCTGCCCAATACGCTGTGCCGGAATCCCGGTCTCCTTAGCAAGACGATATTGAGAAATGCCCATAGGAACAAGAAATTCCTCTTTGAGAAGTTCACCAGGAGTCACCGGTGACAGCAAATCGGGCGCGGTCTCATCACTTGTGATAATCGACGATTTCGACATTCCAAGCCATCCCCTTTCTCCACTCAAAGCAGACCCGATAGCGCTCATTAACACGGATACTATATTGGCCGGCGCGATCGCCCTTCAACGCTTCAAGACGATTGCCCGGAGGAACGCGAAGGTCATCAAGTGAAGCACAAACCTGCAGTTGACGAATCTTCCTCAATGCGACCCGCTCAAAGGGCACGAACCTCCTGACCCGCACACCCATTGCAAAACGTTCGGTATCCTCATCTTTGTACGATGCAATCATAGTATCGCCTTACGTTAATAACGTCAAACGTTTCTACAGACATACATCTCTATTATACCGTACATTTGTTCGTATTTTCTAGAACATGCGCCCGCGCCGATTAACCAAGCAAAAGCAATCGTTTGTAGACATCGAGGCCCTTGAGCAGAATTTCCTCGTCAAAGAGCATGGTATCAGTGTGAAGGGCGCTCGTGGCATAGGCGGGACAGCCATCCGAATCGCTCGGGTTTTCTTGACCCTCCGGCACACCCGTGCCCAGCAAGAAGAACACGCCCGGCAGATGGCGCTGATAGAACGCAAAGTCCTCGGCAATTAACAGCGGCTCCTCCACAAGCTGCAGGCCGGGCAAGGCAGGCGCGACGCTGGCAAACAACTCGGGGTCGTTGTCGACCGGCGGATAGCCCTCGGCAAAGTCGAGATCGTACGTGCAGCCCGTTGCGGCACAGGCATCGTCCAGCACGCGATGCACGCCTTCGCGCGCCCGGTCGAACATGTCGTCCGTAAACACACGCAGGCTTCCGGCCACATGGGCCTCCCCCGCCACCGCGTTGCAAACCGTACCGGCCTGCAGCAGACCAAACTTGCCGATGCAGGGCTCGTCGCCGCCCAGCTCGTCCATCAGCTCGCGCTCGGCAACCAAAAACTTCGCTGCCGCCAACGCGGCATCGTGCGACTCCTCGACCGGCACGCCATAGGTCTTAGCAATATGGATGCTCGTACCGTGAATAAAGATATGCGTCTCGCTCGAACGCGCCAGCAGCGGACCGGAACAGCTCGCCAACGTGCCGGCAGGCAGATCGGGCCACACATGGAAGCCAAAAATGCGGTCGACCCCATAGCGCTCGAACACGCCGCTCTCGCATACCGTCTTGGCACCACCGGTCGTTTCCTCGGCCGGCTGGAACACAAAGAGCACGTTGCGCCTCATGGCGCCCGGCTGCTCGCAAATCGTACGGTCGACATACGTCGCGGCGGCAAGTGCCATGGCCATGTGACCGTCATGTCCGCAAGCGTGCATCTTGCCGGGATGGGTCGAGGCAAAGGCCGCCCCTGTCGCCTCCTCAATGGGCAGCGCATCCATATCGGCGCGAATCGCCGTGGCATGCGCGGCATCAACGCCGGCGTCGAAGAAAGCGCAGACGCAGCTGGGGCACGGATGGGTCACTTCGCAGGTGAGCGGTGCCAGCACGCCCTCGATATAGGCAATGGTTTGCGGAAGATCGAAATCGAGCTCCGGAATGCGATGGAGATCGCGGCGATAGCGACGGAGTTCTTGGAGCTCGGTCATAGAGGATCCCTTCGTGAGGCACATCTGTTGCAACTTATTGTGATACAGGATTGTGGCGCACATGTTTCCAGCATATCCCTGCATTTTTTAAACGTTATATACGAATACTCTTGTTTGGTAAAGTGCAACGTGATAGGGTCTTTACCACTTGATAGAGGCGCGGGCACGAAGAGCCGCGGGCGAGCCGGCAGGCTTTGACCCCGCGGGGAGGCGAAACCCGCCGAACTGGGTTTTTCGGGCACGAACAACCTGGTGGGCCTGTGGGAAACACCCACAGGACTGTCTGCAGCAATGCGGGAGCGCTATCCGGACATTGGGTCCACGCTATGCGGATTCGATGCGCAGATGGCGCCGTCTGGATAGCGAGGTTTACGGGACATGGCATTGACCCCCAACGAGGCATATGCGGCCAAGCAGCCGTTTGTGGACAAGGAGACGCTCGAGCATATCGTCGAGCAGTTCCCCACGCCGTTTCATCTATACGACGAGGCGGGCATCCGCCGCAACATGCAAGAGGTGCGCGACGCCTTTGCGTGGAACCCGGGCTTTAAGGAATACTTTGCCGTCAAGGCCAACCCCAACCCGGCACTCATCTCCATTCTCAACGAATACGGCTGCGGCTGCGATTGCTCGAGCTATACCGAGCTCATGATCGCCCGCTCGCTGGGTATCACGGGACACGACATCATGTTCTCGTCCAACGACACGCCGGCTGCGGACTTTGAGCTCGCCGACAAACTGGGTGCCATCGTCAACTTTGACGACATCAGCCACATCGAGTTCTTTGAGCGTGTTGCGGGGCCCATCCCCAAGACGGTCAGCTGCCGCTTTAATCCGGGCGGCCTGTTCCAGCTCTCCAACGGCATCATGGACAACCCCGGCGACTCCAAATACGGCATGACCACCGAGCAACTCTTCGAGGCCTTCCGTATGCTCAAGACCAAGGGTGCCGAGGACTTTGGCATCCACGCATTCCTTGCCAGCAACACCGTTACCAACGACTATTACCCCAAGCTCGCGCGCATCCTCTTTGAGCTTGCCGTGCGCCTGGAGCGCGAGACCGGCGCACACGTCGCCTTCATCAATCTATCCGGCGGCGTCGGCATCCCCTACCTGCCCGAACAACAGGCCAACGACATTCACGTCATCGGCGAGGGAGTGCACGCGGCATACGACGAGATCCTGGTCCCCGCAGGCATGGGCGATGTGGCAGTCTACACCGAGATGGGCCGCTTTATGATGGGCCCCTACGGCTGTCTGGTCACCAAGGCCATCCACGAGAAGCAGATCTACAAGGACTATATCGGTGTCGATGCAAGCGCCGTCGATTTGATCCGCCCCGCCATGTATGGTGCCTACCACCACATTACGGTGATGGGTCAGCCGGGCGGCGCCGACAAGGGCACAGCGCCCGTCACGAACACCTATGACATCACGGGCAATCTGTGCGAGAACAACGACAAGTTCGCCATCGATCGCGAGCTACCGCATATCGACATGGGCGACCTGCTTGTAATCCACGATACCGGTGCGCATGGCTACTCCATGGGCTACAACTACAACGGACGGCTGCGCTCCGCCGAGGTCCTGCTGCGCCCCGATGGCGCGGCCGACCTCATCCGCCGCGCCGAGCGCCCGGGCGATTACTTTGCCACGCTCGACGTGCTGCCGTGCGGCCGAGAACTGTTGGCCAAGTCGCGCGCCGAAAGTGCCCGCCACCGCGCCCAAGACGAGCGCCTGGCAGTCGCCGCCCAATGGAACAAGCGCATCCAGATCGCCGAAGCGAAGGAGAAGAACATGGACATCCGCAATCTCGAGGGCTCAATCGTCGCCCTGGTTACGCCGTTTAAAAAGGACGGCAGTGTCGACTTTGATGCGCTCGAGCGCCTTATCGATTTCCACCTGCAAAATGGCACCGACGCCATCCTCGCCCTGGGCACCACCGGCGAGAGCGCCACGATGACCGACGACGAGGACAACTCCGTTGTCGCCGCGGTGGTCAAGCAGGTTGCAGGACGCGTCCCCGTCATCGCCGGCTCGGGCTCCAACTCCACGCAGACCATGCTCACCAAGTCGCTCACTTACCAGGGCTTGGGAGCCGACGGCCTGCTGCTCATTACCCCCTACTACAACAAATCCAACGAAGAGGGTATCTACCAGCACTTTAAGACCGTCGCCGATGCCGTAGACATCCCCTGCATCCTGTACAACATCCCCGGCCGCTGTGGCTGCGGCATCAGCGAGCGCAACGTGGAGCGCTTGGCCGCGCACCCCAACATCATGGGTATTAAGGAAGCCTCGGGCAACGTCGCCTACGCTGCCAAGATCGCCCACCTGCTGTCCGACGACTTCCGCATGTACTCGGGCGAGGACGCGCTCACCGTGCCGCTCATGAGCCTGGGTGCTTCGGGCACCATCAGCGTGTGGGCCGACGTGCAGCCGCAGCTCGTACATGACATGTGCCGCGCCTATCTGGACGGTGACGTGGCACGTGCCCGCGATATCCAGATTGCCGGCCAGCCGCTCATCAATGCCCTCTTTAGCGAGGTCAACCCCATCCCCGTCAAGGAAGCGCTCGCCCAGATGGGTATGATCGAGGCAAACTACCGCATGCCGCTGTGCCCCATGGCAGACGACACGCGCTCCGCACTTACCGATGCTCTGAAGGGAGCTGGTCTGCTTGATTAAGACCGTCATTATGGGAACGGGCCGCATGGGCTCGCTCATCCGCACTACCGCCGAGGGTATTGTCGACGCTGCCGGAGAGCCCGTTTTTGACATCGTCGCCCAGATCGGCTTCGACTTGTCCGAGCTCGAGAACGCTCCGGCGGCCGACGTCATCATCGACTTCTCGAACGTTGCGACCTTCGACGCCGTCGTCGCCTATGTCGAGCGCACGGGTGCGGCGTTGGTCTCGGGCACCACAGGCTATACGCCCGAGCAGATGGATCGCCTGCGCGAGCTGGGTCAGAGCGCCCGCGTCATGCACTCCGGCAATTACTCCATCGGTATCGCAGCCCTGCGTCATCTGGTGGCACAGGCCACGCGAGAGCTGCCCGGCTTTGACTGCGAAATCGTCGAGACGCACCACAACCAAAAGGTCGACGCCCCCAGCGGCACTGCCAAGTTGCTGCTCGACGCCGTCGTCGAAGCCGAGCCCGAGGCAGGCTACCACCCCGTCTATGGCCGCGAGGGCATGTGCGGAGCGCGCGACCCCAAGGAGATCGGCGTGCACTCGCTGCGCGGCGGCACTGTCGCCGGCGTGCACGAAGTGAGTTTCTTTGGCCAGGACGAGGAGGTCACGCTCGCGCATCGCGCCACGAGTCGTCAGATCTTTGTCAACGGCGCCTTGGCAGCCGCGCAGAAGCTCGTCACCCGCGAACCCGGCTTCTATACGTTCGACCAGGTCATGTTTGCCTAACCAGGTATCAACCGGATCCACCCAAAGGAGAGACCGCAAATGAGCAACGCAGCCGAAATGGATGCACAGGAGATTATCAACTATATCGCCACCGCGCCCAAGAAGACGCCCGTCAAGCTGTACGTGCGCGAAAAGCCGGGCATGAAGGTCCAGTGGGGCAGTGCGCATGTCTATGGCGGCCGCCGTGGCAAGACTGTATTTGGCGACTGGGATGAGCTCAAGGCAATCCTCGACGCCAACGTCGATTCCATCGACTACTACGATGTGGAGAACGACTGCCGCAACTCCGCCGTGCCCATGCTCGACCTCAAGGGCATCAACGCCCGCATCGAGCCGGGTGCGATCATCCGCGACCGCGTCGAGATCGGCGACCGTGCCGTCATCATGATGGGCGCCATCATCAACATCGGCTCCGTCATTGGCGAAGGCTCCATGATCGATATGGGCGCCGTGCTGGGCGGTCGCGCCACCGTGGGCAAGAACTGCCACATCGGCGCCGGCACCGTGCTGGCAGGCGTCGTGGAGCCCGCCAGCGCCACCCCCGTCATCATCGAGGACGACGTTATGATCGGCGCCAATGCTGTGGTCCTGGAAGGCGTGCGCGTGGGCAAGGGTGCTGTCGTTGCCGCCGGCGCCGTGTGCGTCGAGGACGTCCCCGCCGGCGCCGTCGTGGCCGGTGTCCCTGCCCGCGTTATCAAGATGCGCGACGAGAAGACCGACAGCAAGACCGGTCTCGAGGAAGGCCTGCGCCAGCTCTAATTGTTACGCGGTTTTACCAAACCGCGTAACGGCTCGACGCTCCACCTTTGGTTCCGTCGTTCTAACGAACGACGGACCGGTCGACGCTGCAAACGCCCCTAAGCGGCAATCTGACGTTCAATCGTCGGTCGCGTACCGAAGTACGCTTCCCTCCTCTTTCACGTCACCTTGCTCGCCTAGGGGCGTTTTCGCTGACGTGTGCTCAACCTGCGGGGTAATGTCAGCAACCAAGCCGAAAACAACAAAGGCCGAAGCACCATCGGAGCTTCGGCCTTCATCATCTCAGGGTTCCGTCGTATTCAACCATGGCGGGTTGCTTTGACAGGCGCCCTACGGCCGTCTTATAGACCTCGGAACGATCGCGCCGCCCTATTGCTACAATCTCGGCAATCTCAACCATTCCGTCCTCTCGGATTCGGAAAACCATTTTGAGTCCCGCATTCCGCCATTTAATCTTTTTGCAGCCGGCGAGCTCGCCGTGAAGCGGCGTACCGATTTCATCAGCGCGCGTCTTTAATTTTATTCAAAAGTTAAAAGCCTTATCGATTCTCGATGCTACCGATGTTTTTGAGCTCGATGGAGATGAGGCCGTTGGGCTCGTTGACGAACTCGATGTACTCGGAGTTCGAACCCATCTCGGCCGGAAAGCTGATCTCGATGCCCGTGTCGGTACGAATCTTGTGATTGCGTACGGCCGCGCGCTCGACTTGCTTGCGCTCCACGGGCACGCGCTCGGGAACCTTCTCCTCGGTCAGCGCCGCACGCACGCTCTCCTTGATGACCGGCTCGTCCTCAAAGACCTCATCGACGATATCCCAAGGCGGCAGCTCCTCGTCGTCTTCAACCTTCTCGGCAACGGCGGCTTTGACCTTGGCGAGCGCTACGGCCGTGTTGGAGCCGTGCTCCTCGGCGACTTCCTCGACCACGCGCGTCACCGTGTCGATGACCTCCTTACCCGAAACCCCCGTGTCGCACTGCAGCAGACCATCAGGGATAAGCATGCGGTCCTCGCCGGCAATCTTGCGCTTCTTATCCACGTAGCCGATCTCCATGGTGCTTGCACGCACGATGGCATAGCTCGGCACCTTTTGCGAGGGGTTTGGCAAAATGGCGTAGTGGCGCGCGATGTCGTTACGAACCTCGCCCTCTTCGCGACCCACCTCGTGCATGAATGCCTGCTTGGAGCCCAGCAGCATCACGGCAAACCAGCGGGCATCTTCATCATCGTCAAAGTCCGCCACAAGCACGTCAGTGGACTCGGCTTTCTCGGCTTTGGTGAGCTCGGAAGAGATGAACTCCGCAATCTGCTGAGACAAGTCCACGAACTCACGCTCACCAAAGAAATAGCCCTTGAGCTCGCCGCCAAACGCAGAGTTCTCCGCAAACGTGGCGCGCTTATTGTCGGCCGAGGTACGTGCGCGGCGCAGATGCGTGGTCACAAAGCTGCGCACGGTACGGCTTTCGATATCCAGCTCGCGCTGGCTCATGACGTTGACGGCAGAGTCAAAGTCCAGGATATGCAGAATCGCGTGATTGATTTTCATATACGGCATTCCGTTCTAGATCGCTTTTGGCACGAACCAGTATAGCGGTCGAGTCCACCCCAGGCGCATCGAAGATTGGTGCAAACAAGCCTGTCCCCTTTGCATAAAAAAGCGCCCGGGTCACATGGGCCCGGACGCCTTCATTGTAGCTTTTCGCTCTAGCGAGCTTGATTTAGCAGGAAAAGTCGACGCTGTCGATAATGTCCTTGAGGGCCTTTGCGGAGGCGGTGAGCTCATGCTGCTCGTCATCGTTCAGCGGCACGGGGACGCGGCAGACAACGCCGTCGCGGCCAACGACGGTCGGCATGGAGATGGCAAGATCGGACAGACCATACTCGCCCACCATGAGCGAGGAGACGGGCAGAACGGTCTGCTCGTCACGCATGACGGCAGTGCAGATGCGCTTTACCGCCATAGCGACACCGTAGTAGGTGGCGTGCTTCTTCTCGATGATGGTGTAGGCGGAGTTCTTGACGTCCTCGGCGATGCGCTTCTCGGCAGCCTCATGCTCCAGGTGGCCGTGAAGCTCGCAGAAGGTGTTCAGCGGCACGCCGGCAACCTGAGCGCTGGACCAGGCGACAAACTCGGAGTCGCCGTGCTCGCCCATGACATAGGCCTGAACGTCGCGCGGGTCAACCTCGACGTGGGCGCCGAGCATTTGCTGTAGACGGCCGGTGTCGAGCACGGTGCCGGAGCCGATGACATGGCCCTCGGGCAGACCGGACATCCTGATGGCGGCGTAGGTCAGAACGTCGACCGGGTTGGAGACGATGAGCAGAATGCCGTCGAAGCCAGACTTCTTAATCTCGGGAATAATGGACTTAAAGATGCTGACGTTCTTGTTGACCAGGTCCAGACGGGTCTCACCGGGCTTCTGAGCAGCGCCAGCGGTGACGACGATCATGGCGGCGTCGGCGACATCTGAATAATCGCCGGCGTAGATCTTCATCGGCTCGGCAAACGTCATGCCGTGCGCAATATCCAGGGCCTCGCCCTCGGCGCGGTTCTTGTCCACGTCGATGAGAACCATCTCGGAGAACAGACCACTCTGCATCAGCGCGAACGCCGAAGACGAACCGACGAAACCGCAGCCGACAATAGCGACCTTCTTCTCGTTAACCATTAGAAACTCCCATCTCTCTCCACAAACAAGCCGCCCGGGAACGACCCGAGCGGCTTGCCGTAATCCCAATACATCCAATCGGGACTTTGATTATGCTCCTATACGCAGCCAAAAATCGACCGTTTACCGAAATTGTTTGAAGGATTCGTAAAATAACTGCACGAAATCGGTTTCGAGCTATTGACGAGCCCAAATAGCCTTCTAATACAGGCCCGCCTCGCGGATGGCCTCGACAGCCAAAGCGATCTGATCGGGCGGCAGGACCAGCGCCATGCGCACGTGCCCCTCGCCCGAAGGGCCAAAGCTCGCGCCCGGCGTCACCACAACGCCGGCCTTCTCCATAAGCTCCTCGCAAAACGCCATGGAATCGGTGCGACCACCGGGAAGCTTGGCCCACACAAACATAGAGCCATGCGCGTTGGGACGCTCCCAGCCCAGGCCCTCAAGACCGTCGCACAGGGCATCGCGGCGCTCCTGGTACTTCAGACGTTGCGCCTCGACCTCATCGCGCGGACCATTGAGGCAGGCGATGGCGGCCTTCTGAATCGGGAAGAACATGCCAAAGTCGATCTGGCTGCGCAGCTTGGCAAAGGCAGAGACCACATCCTCACGGCCGACCAAAAAGCCGATGCGCGCACCGGTGACGTTAAACGACTTGGAAAGCGAGAAGAATTCCACGCCCACCTCGAGCGCGCCGGGATACTGCAAGAAACTGCCGCCGGGCTCGCCGTCAAACACGATGTCGGAGTACGCGTTGTCATGGACGATCAGCAGGTCGTGCTCGCGGGCGAAGGCGATGATCTCCTCGTAGACCTCGGGCGTGCCCACCGAGCCCACCGGGTTGGCGGGCAACGACACGATCATGTACTTGGCACGATCGGCCACCTCGGGATCGATGCCCGCCACATAGGGCAGGTAATTGTGCTCCGCCACCAGCGGATAGTACTCGAGCTTGGCATCGGCGATCTTGGCGCCCGCCTCAAAGACCGGATAGCACGGATCGGGAACCAGAATGGTGTCACCCGGATCGAGCAGGGCCAGGCCCAAATGACCCACGCCCTCCTGCGTGCCGTTGCACGACTGCACCATGGACGGCGTAATGCCCGAAACGCCAAAGCGACGCTCATAGTAATCGCACACGGCCTGCTTAAGCTCGGGCAGGTCGCGCAGGGAATACTTCCACATCTCGGGATTTTGGGCGGCCTGCGTGAGCGCCTCGACCACGTGGTCGTACGGCTTAAAGTCGGGCGTGCCCACGCTCATGTTGTAAATGGTCTTGCCCTGAGCCTTCAGCGCAAGAAGTTTGTTGTTGAGCGAGGCGAAGACCTCCGCGCCAAAGCGGTCGAGACGCTGCGATGCCTGCATGGTGCCACCTTTCGATATAAAAATACGGCGCTCCGACAAGAGCGCCGCGCGATACGGGCCATCAGATTGCAAAAGTGTAACGCTTGCAACCCCCGTATTGGTTCAATTTAGCCAACCTTAGTCAATTGGATTGAGCGCATCGATCCGCGCAAGCCACAGACGCGAGCTGGCGTCACTCGGCATACGCCAATCGCCGCGCGGGCTGAGCGTCACCGAGCCCACCTTGGGACCATCGGGCAGACAGCTGCGCTTAAACTGCTGGGCAAAGAAGCGACGATAGAACGTACGCAACCACGTGTGGACGGTCTTGGCGTCATAGACACCCTCAAAGCTCTTGAGCGCCATACGGTAGATCTTGCCCGGCTCAAAGCCAAAACGCAGCAGGTAATAGAGGAAGTAATCGTGCAGCTCGTACGGGCCCACCAAATCCTCGGTCTTCTGCGCAATCTCACCGTCGCCCGTGGGCGGCAGAAGCTCGGGGGACACCGGCGTATCGAGGATATCGAGCAAGACCTCGGCAATACGCCCGCCAAAGACATCGGCGGCATAACGTACCAGATGGCGCACAAGCGTCTTGGGCACGCTCGCGTTGACGGCGTACATGCTCATGTGGTCGCCGTTATAGGTAGCCCAGCCGAGCGCCAGCTCTGACAGGTCGCCCGTGCCGATAACAAAACCGCCAGCCTGGTTGGCCAGATCCATCAGAATCTGCGTACGCTCGCGGGCCTGGCTGTTCTCGTAGGTCACGTCTTGGACGGCCGGATCGTGCTCAATGTCCTTGAAGTGCTGCTCCACGGCCGTGTGGATCGAAACCTCGCGGAAGCTCACGCCCAGGTCGCGAGCGAGCGACTCGGCATTGGACTTGGTGCGACGCGTCGTGCCAAAGCCGGGCATGGAAACCGCCGTGATACCGGTGCGCGGCAGCCCCAGCGCATCGAAGGCACGCACGGTCACAAGCAGTGCCAGCGTGGAATCCAGGCCGCCCGAAAGACCGATGACTGCAGCCTTGGTACCCGTATGGGCAAGGCGAGTCTTGAGGCCGGCAGTCTGCAGATTGAGGATCGTCTCACAGCGCCCGGCCAGGTCACCATGGTCGGCCGGCACAAAGGGCGCGCGGGGGAAGACACGGTCAATGTCGAGCGCATCGCGCAGGACAGGTTCTTCGGCTAGCATGCCCTCAAACGAAAACTCAACGGTCGTGGCCTCCGACGCATCGTCCGCGCGCGTCCACGTGGTCGAACGACGGCGCTCGGCAACCAGACGGTCGAGATCAACGTCGGCCACCGCCATATCGCAGGTGAGGAGCTTCGTGGCGGCGAGCTTCGAACCGTTTTCGTAGACGAGGTTCTCGCCCGCAAAGACCATATCGGTCGTGGACTCGCCCTCGCTCGCGTCTGCATAGGCATAGGCACAGTACAGGCGCGCACTCTGATTGGAGATAAGGCTGCGACGATAATCTGCCTTACCGATAATCTCATCCGAGGCCGACGGATTGAGGATCACCGTCGCACCGGCAAGCGCCATCTCGGTCGAAGGGGGCGCCGGCACCCACAGATCCTCGCAGACCTCAACGCCCAGCACCATATCCTCGGCGCCCTCATCACAGCAGCGGTAGACAAGCCCCGAACCCAGCGGAACCGGACCCTGACCGGCAAACTCAACCCACACGGGATCGGCGGGCGCCGGATCAAACCAACGGCGCTCATAGAACTCGCCATAGTTGGGCAGATACTTCTTGGCCGTGAGGCCCAAAAGCTCGCCCGCGCAGCACACGGCGGCACAGTTGTAGATATTCTCGGCCACCGCAACGGGAAGACCGATGGTAAAGACAATCGGCAGCTCACGAGTCTCATCGAGGATATGCACCAGAGCAGCCTCGCAGGCATGCAGCAGCGTGCGGTTATGGAACAGGTCAGCCGCGGTATAGCCGCACAGATTAAGCTCGGGCAGCACCAGAGCACGGACACCGCGCTCGACCGCCTCGCGAACAGCCGCCAGCGCAACCTCGGCATTGCCCTCGACATCGGCCACGCGAATCCGCGGCGAGGCCGCCGCCACGCGCAAAAAGCCATCAGACTGAGAAAGGTGAAGATTCATAAGAATGCTCCCGTGCGTAGACGCCATTCACAACAATTAGCAAGCCCTATTGTAGTTCAACCGCCGGGTGTAACCGCATCCCACCAATTTGGTGAGCTATTGATGAGTTGATGGTATCTGTTAAATGTCACGTACGATTCACATCTGGTGGGTACCCTGATGGCTACACGAAACGAAGCAGATTTACACCGGGAGGGCCCCGTATGACAACCAAGTACACCGACGCGCCGCGCACGCGCGTCATGACACCGGCCGCGCTCAACAACGGCGTTCACGAAAACCATTCCATCGGACAGACCATGGCCATCGCGCCCAAAAAGGGCCTGTTCGACGACATTTCCATTCCCCAAATCATCGCCGGCGCCGCAGCTGCCGCCACGAGCGTCGCACTTGCTTCCAAGATCGGCATCGCCGGATCGGTGATCGGTGCCGCCGTGAGCTCGGTCATCACCGTTGTGTCCTCGCAGGTCTACCGCCACTTTATCTCTGCCAGCGCCGAAGCCCTCAAAGGCACGCACGCCGCCGTCGACTACCCTGCCGGCGCCTATGAGCCCGTTGACCTTAATGCCGAGGAGCACCTGGGCGGCGCCGCGACTACGCAGGAGATGCGCCAGGTTGCGGGGCGCGCGACCACGGCGCGCGTCGCCCCCAACAGTCTGCGTGCCAAGGCGGCGGCAGAGCGCAGCCAGACGCAAAAGAAGGTCATCGTCTTCTCGATCGCCATCGCCATCGTCGCGGTCATCGCCTGCGCCGGCGCCATCCTTATCACCACCGCCGGTGAAGGTCTGGGCGAGCGCCCCGAGCCAATCCTATCGTCGCGCACGACCGAGCACGACGCGGATAGCACTGGTCAATCGCAAAGCCAGCAGGACGACTCGCAGGACACCTCCGCATCCACCGACTCGTCCTCGAACGCCCCCGATCAATCGCAGGGCGCCGATTCCTCTGTAAACAACAGCGGCACGCAATCCGGCACGACTGGCTCAAGCCAAACGACCGACGGCTCTCAACCGAGCACGGGCGACCAGGCAAACGGCAATACATCGGGCACAAGCTCCACCGACAACAGCAACACCAATAGCTCGAACAGTTCGAGCGGATCCGCGTCCGGCACGGCATCTGACAGCTCGAGCCAAGGCACGGCATCGGGCAACTAGGCACGTTTGCCTCTCATAGATAACCGACCTGCATAACGGGCGCGAACCGGCAACGGTCGCGCCCGTTTGCCTTGGGCGACGAGATGGCAAGCCCCATGCGATGGTAAGATGCTTTGGTGTGTATAGAGGAGATTTGCCATGAGCAAGACAATAGTTAAGCCCACACTATCGCTGGGCAACCACATCTATCTGTATCGCCTGCTGCGCGACGCGATTGGGTGCGGCAAGCAAACGTTTATGACGCAGGTCGAGGAGGCGCTCGCCGCTGGTGACATGGCCGCTTATGACCTGGGCTTCGAGTCCACGCGCGAGCTGCTCGAGGAGCTCGACGACTGCATTAAGCTGACCGTCTTTAAGGGCGGCCGTCTGTATGCCACCGTCATCGCCAACGAAGCCTGGGATGCCGCCCTTGCCAAAGGCGAGGACAAGCCCAAGGCTGCCAAGGGCGCCAAGCAGTCCTACAAAAAGAAAAAGCGCGGCGAGAAGGACCTCAAGGCCGTGCGCCCCAAGCACGTTAAGCATCCCGAGCCCGAGCCCATGGCCGAAGTCGCTCCGGAGCCCGAGCCCGAGACAGGGATCGAAGTCGCTATTGAGGTAACGGCAGGAGCCGAAACCGAAATCGCCGCCACGACCGATCCCGAGGTCATATCAGAGCAGGAAGCCACTGCGGAGCTCGACGAGGCTCCCAAGTCGACAACCGAAGAAGCCGCCAACCAACCCGAGACGCCTGCGTTCCAAAACAGCGATGTCTTTGGCGACGAGGCCGAGGACGATCAGTCCGACGAGCCCGACGATCAAGACGCTACCGAGTCGACGCCAGAGCCCGAGACGCCGCAGCCCGCCATCTCGCTCACGGTCGTCTATGACCCCGAGAACGCAAACGCCGGCATCACCACCATGGCATCCACGCCAGCCGAGGCAAAGCCATCTGTCGAGGCAGAGGATGCCCCGCGAGCCGATGCCAAAACCGAGACCGCAGACACGTCCGTCTCCGTGGAACCGACGGATTTCGCAGTTAAGCCGGAAAAAGCGTCTGAGCCTGAGCCTGCCATCGAGTCCGCATCCGCATCTGCCTGTGACCAGGTTCCCGCACCTGCACCGGCTTCGGCACCCGCAGCACCGACCATCCCCGAGGACTTCCCCGTCGATTTCACAACCGAGGTCTTCTGCCCCGGCCCATTGCTACACCAGCTGTCGACCTATCTCCCCTACGGCGCCGACACGCTCGGCATCGTCGGCGAGTACTACTGGATCGCCCGCGAGCGCGGTACCATCGAGGCCGCGCGAAACCGCGCAAGCTTCCCCCTGCGCTACACGCAGGCCGGCGAGCGCCACGAAGTCACCGTGCGCATCCGCCGCAACACCGCCGGCGGCCTCGGCGCCACCTGGACTATCGATAAAGTCGAGCCTTCTACCAAGTAAAAAAGGGACGATAACCCTCAAGGTTATCGTCCCTTTCTCGTTAGGTCACCTGAGCTCGACTAATCGCGCGTCAGCTTGCGGTGAATACGATGCGGCTGGGCTGCGTCCTCGCCCAGGCGCTCGATACGGTTGGCCTGATAGGCCTCGAAGTTGCCCTCGAACCAATACCAGTTGCCCGGATTCTCGTCGGTGCCCTCCCACGCCAGAATGTGCGTGGCGACGCGGTCCAGGAACATACGGTCGTGGCTAATGACCACCGAGCAGCCCGGGAACTCGAGCAGCGCCGCTTCGAGTGAGGACAGCGTCTCGACGTCGAGGTCGTTCGTGGGCTCGTCGAGGAGCAGCAGGTTGCCGCCCTGCTTGAGCGTAAGCGCCAAGTTCAGACGGTTGCGCTCGCCACCGGAAAGTACGCCAGCGCGCTTCTGCTGGTCCTGGCCCTTAAAGCCAAAGCTCGCCACGTATGCGCGGCTGGGGACCTCGGTCTCGCCGACCATCATGTGGTCCAGGCCGTCCGAGACGACCTCCCACAGGTTCTTATCGGGGTCGATGCCGGAGCGGTTCTGATCGACATAGGAGATCTTGACGGTCTCGCCCACCTCGAGCTCGCCCGAAGTCAGCGGCTCCAGGCCCACGATGGTCTTGAACAGCGTGGTCTTGCCCACACCGTTGGGGCCGATGACGCCCACGATGCCGTTGCGCGGCAGGGTGAACGATAGGTCGTCGATGAGCACGCGACCGTCGAACTCCTTGTGCAGGTGATGGGCCTCGAGCACCTTGTTGCCCAAACGCGGGCCCACAGGGATGCGGATGTCGGTCCAGTCGAGCTTCTGGCTTGCGCGGGCCTCGGCCTCCATCTCCTCATAGCGAGCCAGACGGGCCTTGTTCTTGGCCTGGCGGGCCTTGGGCGAGCTGCGCACCCACTCGAGCTCGGCCTCCATGCGCTTGGCGAGCTTGGCGTCGCGGTTGCCCTGAGCCTCGATACGCGCGGCCTTGGTCTCCAGATACGTGGAGTAGTTGCCCTTGTAGGGATAAAGGTGGCCGCGGTCGACCTCGCAGATCCACTCGGCAACGTTATCCAGGAAGTAGCGATCGTGTGTGACGGCAAGCACCGCGCCCTGGTAGTTGTGCAGGAAGTGCTCGAGCCACAGGATCGACTCGGCGTCCAGGTGGTTGGTGGGCTCATCGAGCAGCAGCAGGTCGGGAGCTTCGAGCAGCAGCTTGCACAGGGCCACGCGACGGCGCTCGCCGCCGGAAAGCACATTGACCGGCATGTCGGAATCGGGCAGCTGCAGGGCATCCATAGCCTGGCCGAGCTTGGAATCGATATCCCAGCCGTCGGCGGCATCGATTTCGTCCTGGAGCTTGCCCATCTCGGCCATGAGGGCATCCATGTCGCAGTCCGGGTCGCACATCTCCTCGCCGATCTTATTGAAGCGATCGACCTTGGCGATCATGTCGCCAAATGCCATGCGCACGTTCTCGATGACGGTCTTGTCGTCGTCGAGCGGCGGCTCCTGCTGCAGGATACCCACGGTGTAGCCGGGGGTAAGTCTGGCATCGCCGTTGGAGACTTCCTCGATGCCGGCCATGATCTTGAGCAGGGTCGACTTGCCCATGCCGTTAGGGCCCACGACGCCGATCTTGGCACCGGGATAGAAGCTCAGGGTCACGTCGTCAAGGATCACCTTGTCGCCATGAGCCTTGCGAGCCTGATACATCTGGTAGATAAACTCTGCCATTTGCCTGTTTTATCCTTTCTACCTGCTGTTTCCCTATTCTTGTTTCGCTTTAGTGGAAACGAGATGAGAAAACCAGCTCTAAAACGTAACGAAAAAGGGGCACGGTTGCCCATACCCCCTAATACTACCTGGGAAAAGTCCCCCGGAACATGCTATTAACTGCGTACGCTAGTTTTCCGCAACCTTAACGAGCGGCTCGCTGCGATTTGCGCCACAGCAGATACGAGTAGACGTAGACGACTCCGACCGAACCAAACGCCAGAACCGCAATCATCGCGGCGACAACTTCACTCGAAAGCACGCTACCCGCAACGCCCATCACAATCAGACCAACACCCAGCACCATAAAGCAGGCACCGCCAAAACGCTGCGTACGGCGCCAGTTCTCGGGATCGGCAAGCGCCCAGGGCGTCTTGATACCGAGCGTATAGTTCTGCTTCACACGCGGCAAGTAGTTGCCTACGCCAATGAACAGCAAACCGACAGCACAGGAAATCAGCACGTTGACCGAACCGACCGCCGGCACCACGCCCCAGACCGTAAGCTCTCCCAGCCAGCTTATGGCGCACATGAACAGGGTGAAGGCGATTACGAAGCCCTGATAGAACTTGCCCGAGGTTCGATATGCCTCACCTTTGGGATCGATGCGCGGCACCACGCAGAACATTGCGAGAAGCACCAGGGGCAGCACGCCGTGCGCGGAGGCCATCCAGCTGGGACCCCAACCGTCAACGCCGTTCGCGCCCCAGTGCGTGGGAATCTGCGCAGGCAAGCTCGGCATCACCATAAGGTGCGCTACGATATTGGCGACGCACAGAGCGACCAGCGCGATCCACACGCGTGGCGATACCCCCGTGGCGTGAATGCCCTTGTTTTCGTTATTCATCCTTATCACCTTCAGTGTTTGTAAAGCCCATAAACCAACCGATCAAGTCCTGCATGACGGTGGTGTTTAAGCTGTAAACGATGTTTTGGCCATGACGTTCATCGGTCACCAACCCGGCGTTTTTGAGCGTCGCCAAATGATGGCTCAACGACGGCTTGCTGATGTCAAAATGCTCGGCAAGCTCCCCAGCCGTGCGGTCGCCCTCGCGTAGTAGTTCCAAAATGCGCCGCCGCGTAGGATCGGCCAGCGCTTTAAAACCCTCTCCCGGCATAGGACCTCCTCTCAGTATTTCGTTCGACGCGCACACTATACTCGATATTTAGATGTTTGTCTAACTATCTAATCTTGTACTCAAAAAAAATAGCCGCCCCCGCGTAATGCGAAGACGGCCACTTCTCACGCCATAAACGTGTTTCGGAGTTGGCTAACCCGCGGCAACGGGCACCATCTGTTTCAATCTTATGCGAATCCCGATCCCATTTCAACAAACCCCAAGGGTTCAAATGGAATCGTGATAATACCTATAATGGCGATAGCTAAAACACGATTCGCTTCCCCATCGGAGGATATTTATGACCGAAACCGTTGCCGCAGCCGCCATCGAGACACGCGACACCAAGCTCGAGATCATCATGGGCCGCGAGGCACTCGATAAGCTCGCCGATGCTACGGTGCTGGTGCTCGGCTGCGGAGGTGTGGGCTCCAATTGCTGCGAGGCACTCGCCCGCGGCGGCATCGGTCATTTCGTCATTCTGGACAAGGACATCATCGCGCCCAGCAATATCAACCGTCAGGCCATCGCCTTTCACAGCACCATCGGCAAGCGCAAGGTGGACGTGATGGAAGCCATGATTCGCGATATCAATCCCGCCGCCACCGTTATCAAGCGCACCGAATACCTGTTGAGCGACAACATCGACGAGTTCTTTGCGAGCGTTTTTGAGCAGACGGGCGGCAAGCTCGACTACGTCGTCGACGCCATCGACACCATCTCGGCCAAGCTCACTATTGCCAAATATGCTCAGGACCACGACATTCGTTTGGTTAGTTCCATGGGCGGGGCTAACAAGCTCCATCCCGAGTGCCTCCGCTTTGCCGACATCTTCGATACGGTGCGCGACCCCATGAGCCGCATTATGCGCAAAGAATGTAAGAAGCGCGGAATCAAGAGCCTGCACGTGCTGTTTAGCTGCGAGGAATCGGTTAAGACACAGCCCCGCGACCCTTCCAACATCCACGAGCGTACCGAGCTCGGAACCGCCAGCTTTATGCCGCCCATCATGGGTCAGATGATTGCCGGCGAGGTTATCCGCCAGATCAGTGGCCGCGGCACCGAGCGCGTGCGCGCCGATGGCCAGCGCCTGGACTAGCGGAGCGCGCCGAGATGGAGCCCTGGTTAATTGATGCACACTGCCATCTTGATTTGATGGCTTACCCGAATGCTGTTGCCGACGAAACTGCGGCTATAGGGCTGGGGGTCTTTGATTGCGGGGTCGACCCACGCGACTTCGCGGCAGCAAAAAAGCGGGCCAGCCGCTACCCAAACATTATCGCGGGCGTCGGGCTCCATCCCTGGTGGCTCGCCGACGGCCGCTGCGGTCCTGCCGAAGTCAATCTGCTTTGCAAAGTTGCTGCCCAAGAGCGCTATATCGGCGAGGTGGGACTCGACTTTTCCGCGCGCTTTGCCGGAAGCGAACCGCTGCAAATACAGGCACTTGACCGGCTCTGCGATGCGCTCGTGCAGTGTCCTCTTGCCGGGCGCGTAATATCGATTCACGCCGTTCGTTCGGCAGGAGCCGTACTGGACGTCCTCGAATCGCATGGACTACTCATCCCAAACCCCGACTCCCCCGCTATCATCTTCCATTGGTTTAGCGGTACTTCGGACGAACTCGCCCGCGCGCGTAATGTGGGCTGCTATTTTTCTGTCAACGAACGCATGCTCGCGTCTAAACGAGGACGCGAATACGCACGACAGATTCCACTCGATCGTTTACTGCTCGAGACCGATGCACCAGCAGAGGCAAACGCAGAAACAAGCGCGCAGTCGCTCATCAAATCGCTCACAAGGACCTCGATGCGCATCGCCTCGCTCAAAAATTGTGACACAAAGCACATCGAATCGGCAGTTTTAGCAAATGCGCACTCTGTTTTTGACCTTCGCTAACCCCTGTATGCAAAAAGACGACAACGATACCATTATGACGGTAGACGTGCCGTCCAAGTCCTACGCAAGCTCCAGCAGCTCCGGCAGCTGGTCGATAATCTTGTCCGCGGCATCTTGGCTAAAGCCGAAGCGTTCCTCGCGCTTGGCAATGACCGTCAGGCCGGCTCGCTTGCCGGCAGTGATACCAGGTACCGAATCCTCAACGCAGCAGCAGCGATTCGCGGGAAGTCCCAGCAGGTCCAGCGCATGCAGGTAGATGTCGGGCTCGGGCTTGCTCTCCTTAAACTGCTCGCCGCTCACCACATACTCAAAGGCATCCGACAGCCCGCACGCATTGAGCACTTCCTCGATGCTATCCATGGGAGACGAGCTGGCAAGCGCCACGCGAACGCCGCGGCGCGGCAGCTCTCGAATCGTATCCACGGCGCCTGGGTTAATCAAAGCCTGATAGTCGCGCGGACGCTTATGCGCCCACTCGTCCCAACGGGCCAACGCTTCCTCGCCAGTGAAATGCCCCTTACCGGCGCGCTCAAACCAATCGACCAGCATATGCAGGAAGAACTGATGTGAGGTACCGATCTGCCCGTTCAACTCCTCTTGAGTCAGGTTAAGCCCAAGCTCCTTGGCAAACGCGGCAGTCTCGCTCAGGTAGTAATACTCGGTATCGACAATGACGCCGTCCATGTCAAAGATAACGGCGTCGAACGGAAATGCGGACACGGCACCCTCCCTAACAAAAGGGCGCCTGTAAGCAGGCGCCCGAACCATGCATTAATCGGCGATTCTAACCCAGCAGCTTATCCAGCGCCACCGCAATGCCGTCTTCGTTGTTATTGGCAGTCACCATCTGGGCCACGGCCTTAACCTCGTCAACCGCGTTGCCCATGGCAACACCGGTGCCGGCCCACTCAATCATGGACTTGTCGTTCTGGCCGTCGCCAAACGAGACGACCTCGCTGGCATCGATGCCGAGCTTGGGCAGGGCACCCTCGAGCGCGCGGGCCTTGTCGATACCGGGAGCCGTAAACTCAAAGTACCAGTCGGCCGTAAACATACCCGAAAGCGTCTGAGTAAAGGGCGCATACATCTCCTCGTGATGCGCTTGCAGATAGGCCGGGTCGCCAGCAGTGAGCAGCTTGTCCACGGGATAAGTGTCCACGACCTCATGCAGGCTCTCCACCTCGCGGATCTTAAGGTCGCAGGCATCGCGCTCGTATTTGACGATGTTTTTCTGCGAGCCATCCGGCAGCGTAATCATGCAGCGGTACGAATCCTCGACATGCAGATCGCGACCGAGCGAAATCATAGGGATCACGTCAAAATTACGCAGATGATCAATCAGACGGTGCAGTTCGTCAGCCGGCATGGCCTGGTCAAAAAGGACCTCATCGGTCTGAGCGTCGACGACGTGAGCGCCATTAAAGGCCACCAGCAGACCGTCATGGTTTTGAAGGTCGAGCTCCTGCGCCAAGGCGTGCAGCCCCCATGCGGGACGGCCCGAAGCCAAAATGAGCTTAATGCCCGACTCCTGCGCCGCGAGCAGCTTCTCGCGCGTACGCGGGCTGATGACCTTTTGGTCGTTGGTGAGCGTACCGTCGATATCCATTGCGATGGCTTTGATTGCCATATAAGCCTCCCTGTCATTGAACAACCTTGCCTGAGTCATCATACAGAACACCTACTGCGGCTCTGTCTGCAACGGGGTAAAAGGTCATATTGTCCCGAACATGAACGGCGTGTGGTCGTGAAGCTTTATCGCTCAGGTCAAATACGTCTGCTAGCGACGCTCATCCGTCGGTGCGCCCTCGACGATCGCGATGCCCGCCGATGCACCTAACGCGCTGGCGCCGGCCTCGATGAATGCGCAAGCCTCTTCGTAATTATGGATACCGCCCGCCGCCTTGATTGCCACGGCATCGCCGAGCACCTCGTGCATCAGCCGCACGTCCTCGAGCTTAGCACCGCCAAAGCTTCTGCCGGTCGATGTCTTAAGGAATCCCGGCTTGGCCTCCAGCGCGATCTCGCATACACGGCGCTTGGCGGCGTCGTCGCCGTCCAGCTTGCACATCTCAACGATTACCTTGTCAGTGATGCCATGCGCGCGACAAAAATCAGCAACGGCAGTCATCTCGCGCTCGATGGCATCAAAATCGCGGTTCTCGATCGACCCCTGATTCAAAACGTAGTCAATCTCGGTAAAGCCACACGCAGCGTATTCCTCAAACCTCGCAAGCTTCTCCTCAAGCGTCATAGTGCCCTGGGGAAAGTCGATAGCGCCGGCAAGGATGATGTCAGAGCCCTCGAGCATGGCGCGGCCCGTCTCGTACTCCTGCAGGTTCGCAAATACGCAGCGAAAGTTGTACTTTAGCGCCTTCTCGACATACTGCTCAAACGTGTCCTCGGGGGCATCGATATAGTCGATGTATTTATTGATGGGTTTGGCAAGCGTCATGCTGAGCCTCCTTGTTCAGGGCTGACAACCGATTCGTGGTTTCACGCGAAAAACCACGTTCAATATACGCCCGACATGCAAGGACAGCGTCCGCATTCCGGCAAGTGGTATGAAATTAGCTGTAGACGTATATTTACGGACAGCGAATGGCACCGTACGCGGATGCCGACTGCAAGACATCCCCCCCTCAATACGCCCTCATGCCCACTCAAATAGCAAAGGGGCCCGCATCCCAACGGATACGGGCCCCTTTCAGTCATAAGCCAACTCGGCCGTAAAGACTACTTACGATGCGCGCGATAGAACTCGATGAGCGCCTGGGTCGAAGCGTCCTGCTCGGCCTTGGCGGCGTCGTCGTGGAAGGCCGGGGTAATCTGCTTGGCAAGCTGCTTGCCCAGCTCGACGCCCCACTGGTCGTAGGAGTCGATGCCCCAGACCGTGCCCTCGACAAACGTGATGTGCTCGTACAGGGCGATGAGCTCGCCGAGTGCGAACGGGGTCAACGTATCGCCGAAGATCGAGGTCGTCGGGCGGTTGCCCTCAAAGCAACGGGCCGGGACGATCTGCTCGGGCGTGCCCTCGGCACGAACCTCGTCGGCCGTCTTACCAAAGGCGAGCGCCTTGGTCTGGGCCAGGAAGTTGCCCAGGAACAGCTCATGCACGTCCTGACCGCTATCGGTCGCAGGGTTGGCGGTATTGGCGAAGGCGATGAAATCGGCCGGGACCACCACGGTGCCCTGGTGCAGCAGCTGGTAGAAGGCGTGCTGACCGTTGGTGCCGGGCTCGCCCCAGAAGATCTCACCGGTGTCGGAGGTCACGGCGCTGCCGTCCCAGCGGACATGCTTGCCGTTGGACTCCATGGTGAGCTGCTGCAGGTAGGCCGGGAAGCGGTGCAGGTACTGGCAGTACGGCAGCACGGCGTGGCTCTTGGAACCGAAGAAGTTGACGTACCAGACGTTGAGCAGGCCCATCAGCGCGACGGCGTTGTTCTCGAGCGGGGTATTGCAGAAGTACTCGTCGATGGCGTGGAAACCCTCGAGGAACTGCTGGAAGCGCTCGGGACCGAGCACGACGATCAGCGACAGACCCACGGCGGAGTCGACGGAATAGCGGCCGCCGACCCAGTTCCAGAAACCAAAGGCGTTAGCGGGGTCGATGCCGAAGGCCTCGACCTTGTCGAGTGCGGTGGAAACGGCAACGAAGTGCTTGGCCACGGCCTCGGCGTTCTGCTCATCGGAGCCGTCGATGGCACCCTGAGCCTTGAGCTGCTCGAGCATCCAGGTCTTGACCTCGCGAGCGTTGGTGAGGGTCTCGAGCGTGGTGAAGGTCTTGGAGACGATAATCACGAGCGTGGTCTCGGGATCCAGGCCCTTGAGCTTCTCGGCTTGGTCGTTGGGGTCGATGTTGGAGATATAGCGGCAGTCGATACCGGCGTCGGCGTAGGGACGCAGGGCCTCGTAGGCCATGACCGGGCCCAGATCGGAGCCACCGATGCCGATGGACACCAGATGCTCGATCTTCTTGCCGGTAACGCCCTTCCACTCACCGGAGCGCACGCGCTCGGCAAAGGCGTACATGCGGTCGAGGACCTCGTGCACGTCGGCGACGACGTCCTGGCCGTCAACGATGAGCTGGCCCTTCTCGCTTGCCGGACGGCGCAGCGCGGTGTGCAGGACGGCGCGGTCCTCGGTGGTGTTGATGTGCTCGCCGGAGAACATGGCGTCGCGGCGCTCCTCGAGCTTCACCTCGCGGGCAAGATCGCACAGCAGCTTGACGGTCTCATCGGTCACCAGGTTCTTGGACAGGTCGAAGTGCAGGTCACCGGCGTCAAAGCTCAGCTTGTTCACGCGCTCTGCATCGGCAGCGAACCAGGCCTTGAGGTCGATACCTTCGGCCTCGAGCTTCTCCTGATGAGCCTCGAGCGCCTTCCAAGCGGCGGTCGACGTAGCGTCGATAGGTGCGGCAACAGTTGCCATAAAGTCCTCCTCAACATACAGGCGCAAACCTCCATGCGCCCGGATAATCAGATGCCCCTATTCTAGCGCAGGTCAAGACCGTAATCAGCGAGCGTTGCCAATCCGCCCCCAAACGGCGACCGACCAAAAAGGGACAGGTTTATTTTGGCAGGTCAAACGCTTTACCTACCAAAAATAGCCCATCTCTTTATGGCAGACATTACGCCGCGGCGCACACGCTGCCGAGCAACTCACGCAGAGGAGACCCAATGCCCTCAAGCAGTTCGGGCGCGATGATGGCAAAAACGGGAACCTCGCCGGCCCCCACGACGGCAGGCACTTTGCCCTCCGAGACGATACATCCATAAGGGACAAAACCGTCTTCGCCGGCATCGAGCGCCGCCATGCGACGCGCGAGTTCGCGCGCAAAGCCAGCAGTATCGGCATCGCCGATCGCCAGGACAAAGTCCACGCCTTCGTCGGTCGCCAGGGCCACAGCTTCGTCGATCAGCTCGTCTCCCCCGTCGCCCTCAACCGAGCCGCAACGAAAAAGCACGCGCTCGAGCAGAGCTCGGTCAAGCGAGCCGAGCGCCGCCGAGACAAGCTCATCGCGCGTATGTTTGTCGCCACCCAGCACCACCAGCGCCTTGGTGCCGCCGTAGTGAGCGACCAATCGTCCACACCAGCGAGCCACGTCTCCATCCGCAACAAGGCGCGTCGGCATACCAAACCCATAGTTGACCATTATCCCCACAACCCTTCCGTGCTTTATGGTGGTATCGATCGCTAGGCTCATGCTACGAAGCGAGGTTTTCCGAGCTGTTTCGCGCTCTTTAGAGCTGCGTTAAAACCCGATGCAACCGCCCGACCATACCTGCCAAAAAGGGACAGGTTTGTTTTGGTCGGTCAAGCGTTTTACCTACCAAAATAAACCTGTCCCTTTTTGGCAGGTTTTGACGATGTCCGGACGAGCGGGTATTATCGAACATGTATTCGATAAGAACATGTGTTTGATGGGAGGACGCGTGGGGCACGGGTGTCACACCTATATCTGCATCGACCTCAAGACGTTTTATGCCAGCGTCGAGTGCGTCGACCGCGGGCTCGATCCGCTCACCACCCACCTGGTCGTTGCCGACGAATCACGCGGGCGTACGACCATCTGCCTCGCCATTACCCAGGCCATGAAAGACCTCGGGATACACAACCGCTGCCGTCTGTTTGAGATTCCCGACGGCATCGACTACATCAAGGCCGTACCGCGCATGCAGCACTACATGGAGGTGTCGGCGCAGATCTACGGTATCTACCTTGAATACGTCAGTCCGCAAGACGTTCACGTCTACTCAATTGACGAGTGCTTTATCGACGTGACACCCTATCTAGAGCTCTACCATACCAATGCCAAAAGCTTTGCCTGCATGCTGCGCGATGAGGTCCTCGCGCGCACCGGCATCACGGCGACAGTCGGCATCGGCCCCAACCTATTCCAGGCCAAGGTGGCGCTCGACATTACCGCTAAGCACGTACCCAGCCGCATCGGTATACTCGACGACGAGACCTTTCGCAAGGAGATCTGGCCCCATCGCCCCATCACCGATATCTGGGGCATCGGCCCCGGCGTGGCAGCCCGCCTCGAAAAGTACGGGGTATACGATCTGATGGGTGTCGCCGCGCTCGACGAAAACCTGCTTTACGACGAACTCGGCGTCAATGCCGAGTATCTCATCGACCACGCCTTTGGGCGCGAGCCGACAACTATCGCCGATATTCAGGCCTATCGCCCGCAGGCAACTTCAACCACCACAGGACAAGTGCTCTCGAAGGGTTATGCCTACGAGCAGGCCTACACCGTCTTGCGCGAGATGGTCGATGCCGCCGTACTGGACTTGGTCGATAAGCACGTGGTCTGCGACAGCATCTCGCTCTTTGTGGGCTACGCGAGCGAGCGCGCCGACATACGCCGCCTCGACGCCAGCGGCACAGCGCAATATGTAGACGGATGCGGACATGTGCGTTCGAGCACTTCGAGCATCGAACCCGCCGCAACCGCAGGCCCCGAGCTCGCACCCCGTGCACCCAAGCCCGTCCAGCGCGATGACGAACGACGCCGTCTGGTGCGCGAGGCACAGGCAATCGACGGCATCTTTGTGGGAGAGCATGGCGGCAAACCGCGTGGCGGCTATGCCGCGCTCTTTGCGCACTCTAACGCTTCGCGCAAGCTGCCCGAGCGCACCAATTCGTTTAAGAAGATCATGGGCTATTTCGATGAGCTCTGGGCGCAGACCGTCGATCCCAAACGACCGGTCAAGCGCATCAATTTGGGCTTTGGCAACCTCATGCCCGAGGAATTTGCCACCATCGATCTGTTTAGCGATGTTAAGGCCGATGAACGCGAGCGTGACCTGGCCCGCGCCGTTCTGGCCGTGAAGGGCAAGTACGGCAAGAACGCCCTGGTCAAGGGATTAAGCTTTACCGCCGGCGCCACCGCACGCGAACGCAACGATCAGGTAGGAGGACACCGTGCCTAAGGCCCAACAACAGCCGATGCGGCCACCGACGCCTTTTGAACGCCTGGCGGACCCCGAGGGAAGGCGTCGCGCCGCCGACCCCAAGCTCACCGCTAACGGTGCCGTTCGCGCCAACCGCGCCGCGCAGTTTATGCCCTTTGCCGCCCTCACGGGATACTACGAGCTCGTGCGCAAACAAGAGATCTCTGTTGAGCCCAAATGCGAACTCACGGAAGAAAAAGCCCTCGAGCTTTCAAAAAAGCTCGAGGGCCTCAAACGCGGCGACTTGGTGCGCGTTACTTATTACGATACATACGGCTATCGCAGCCGCACCGGCATTCTCGACGAAGTGCTCCCCGCGTTCAAGCTGCTCAAACTCCGAGACATCGCCATCGGCTTCGACGATATCCAAGACATCGAGCTGCGCGGCCGAGCCTAGGCGCAAGCGCACGCCCGGCCCTACGGCTTTATGACGTAATAGCCCGCATCCCTCACGGCAGCCTCAAGCACCTCACGATCGATCGGGTTTTTAGAACGGATGCACGCCGTGTGGTCTGTATACGTCACCGTGGCCCAAATGCCATCGAGAGCGTTGAGGACGTTCGTCACATTTTGCGCGCAGCCGCGGCAGCTCATACCGCCAATAAGCAGCTCATCGCTATAGGGGTAGTGAGACACATCGGTGTCCGCGACCGCGACCCTCTTGACCTTCTTTCTGCCCGCCCCATCGCCGCAACAGCATTTGCCATGCGTCGATGCGACAATACGCCGGAATCCAAAAAATAAGCCGGCGGCAATTACGGCAAGCACAATGATGTTTACAGTTTTCTGCTATGTCAGCCACATAAAGCAGCTACGAGATGTTGCCCAAAAACGCCTTGGTGCGCTCGCTCTTGGGATGGTCGAAGACCTCGCTCGGCGTGCCCTCCTCCACGATAACGCCGCCGTCCATAAAGACGACGCGGTCGGCGACGTCGCGGGCAAAGCCCATCTCGTGCGTCACCACGATCATCGTCATGCCGTCACGCGCAAGATCGCGCATGACACCCAGAACGTCGCGGACGAGCTCGGGGTCAAGCGCCGACGTGGCCTCATCAAAGAGCATCACGTGCGGGTTCATCGACAGGGCGCGGGCGATGGCCACGCGCTGCTGCTGGCCGCCCGAAAGCTGGCTCGGCATAAAATCGATGCGCTCGGCCAGACCGACCTTGGTCAGCTCCTCGACGGCAATCTTCTCGGCCTCTTCCTTGCTGCGCTTGAGCACCTTTTGTTGCGCAAGCATGACGTTCTTTTTGACCGACAGGTGCGGAAACAGATTGAACTGCTGAAACACCATGCCCAAGTGCGTACGCACCTTATTGAGGTCGACGCCCTTGGCGCACACATCCACGCCCTCGACGACAATCGAGCCGCTCGTGGGCTCCTCAAGACGGTTGATGCAGCGAAGCATCGTCGACTTGCCCGAGCCCGAGGGGCCCAGGACCACGACGACCTCACCCTTGTGCACATCCAGATCGATGTCGCGCAGGACCACGTTATCGCCAAAGGCCTTCTGGAGATTCTTGATGCTGACGACGACCTCGTTCGAGTTATTGGTTTCGCTCATAATAGAACCTCCTTACAGACCTGCAATATGATCGGCGGGTGTCGCGACAACCTGTCCGGCGCTCTTGGTGGGACGCTTCTTTTTGGTTTCGGCCGTCCCCAGAAGTCTCGCCTCAAGACCGCTCACCAAGCGCGCAAGCGGCAGGGTAATGACCAGATAGAACAGGGCGGCAACCACATACGGCGTGATGGAGCCCGTCGTCGCCACGATGGTGCGGGCATTCATGACGATCTCGACCACGCCCACGGCGGCGAGCAGCGACGTATCCTTGTAAAGCAGGATAAACTCGCTGGTCAGCGTAGGCAGGACATTGCGGAACGTCTGCGGAATCATAACGTAGAGCAACGTCTGGAAGGCATTCATGCCCAGCGAGCGGGCAGCCTCGTTTTGGCCCTTGGGGATCGACTGAATACCGGCACGGAAGATCTCGCACAGGTACGCAGACGAGTTCATGGCCATGACGATAACGCCCAAGACGTAGTCGTCAACCTTGACGCCGGCAAGTGGCAGGCCAAAGAACGCGATATAGATCTGCAGGAACGCCGGCGTACCACGGATGATATTCACGTAGATGCCGGCAAGACAGCGCAGGATGCGCGACTTGGAGATGCGCATGAGCGACAAGGCAAAGCCAAAGGGGATTGCCAGCGGAAACGCCACAAGCACGATCGAGAGCGACATAAGGAAGCCCTTAAATACGACCGGCAGGCTCTGGACCAAAATGACCGGGTTCAAGAACAGACGCAGGAACATATTGGAATTCCAAGCCTCGACCCACGGCTGTTCCTTAAGATCGGCCTGGAAGTTATCGAAGGCCGTCACGCCCTTAATCTCGACGGAAGGAATCTTGGAAATCTTCTTGGTCGAACCGTCGGCGAGCGTATAGGTGCCGCTAAAGGCCTCGTCGCCGCCTTCGACGGGGAAGGTCACGCCGTACACCTCGACACGGAAAAAGCCGCCGGCAGGCGCCGTCTCGCCAAAGTCGATCTTGAGCGTCTGGCCATCAGCCGTGCACGTGGGCTTCATGGGTGTGCGATCCATGAGGTCCTCGCCCGAGAGCATCGTCAATCGCGTGTCATCGGTACCAAACGTCGTGCCGTCGACAAACGTCAGCGAAAGACCGCTCAGCTCCTCGTCGGCATCGGCCTGAACTTCCCAGGTAATGCGTGTCTCGGTGCCGCCGACCACATCGCTGCCCGAACCGGTGTTGGGTCGGGCGGTAATCTTTGCGGTCTCAAGCGCTTGGGCAGTCGAGGGCGCAGATGCCCCCACGCACACCAGCGCGAGCGCCACGGCCATGACACAGGCTAGCTTTTGGAGCAAGGCGGGTAGTGAAGAACGCTGCTCAGCGGCCCCTTTGTTCAGTCGAGACAAGGTGGCTCCTATCGTAGAAGTTGCCGGCAAAAAGAGACGGAAACACTCTCCGTCGAGAGAAGCGCAAAGGCCCTCTCCGCTAAACGGAAAGGGCCCACACGCAATCAAGTATCTGTTTACTTGATGTTGTATTTAGCCATAAGGGCGTCAACGGTGCCGTCGTCGGTCAGGTCCTTGATGGCCTGGTTGATGTCGTCCTTGAGCTTGGTATTGCCCTGGTTGATGGCAATAGCGTACTCCTCGCCGGTGCTGATCTGTTTAACCGTGTGGCAGGTATTGAACTGCTCGGCGGTCAGCTGGCTCGCAACGGAGCGGTTGGTGACTACGGCATCGCCCTTATCGGACTGCAGGGCGCTGAAGCACTCGGTAGCGTCCTTGTAGGGGACGATCTTGGCCTTGGGGAAGTTCTCCTGGGCAAAGGCCTCGGCGGTCGAGCCAGACTGGACGATAATGGTAGCGTCGGCGTTGTTGAGCTTCTCGCTGTAATTGTCGGCCGTGATGTCGGTGTTATCGACCTTGGTCACGATAGCCTGATCGTCCATGTAGTAGGAATCGGAGAAAGCGACTTCCTTCTCACGCTCGGGCGTGTCGGTGATAGCCGCAATGGAGACGTCATACTTGGTGCCCGAAGCGACGCCGGGGACGAGCGTGTCGAAGTCGTTGTTGACGTACTCGACATCCAGGCCCAGCTTGTCGCCGATAGCCTTGATGAGCTCAAGGTCAAAGCCCTGATAATCGCCGTTGTCATCCTTGTACTCAAACGGAGCGTACTCGGCAGAGGTGCCGACGGTCAGCGTACCATCCTTGACGAGCGCGTACTCCTTGGAGCCGTCGACCTTCTCGACCTTAGCGTCGTCAGAGCTGCTGGAACCGGCATCAGAACCAGAGGTGGCGTTGGACGAGCCGCAGCCCGTCAGTGCGAGGGCGAGCGCCATGGCGCCCGTGGCGGCAAATGCGCCAAGCTTCTTCAGCTTCATAATCAGTCTCCTTCCAATGGCCCCATGTGATTCAGGGGCCTGCAAAAACTGAGGGCTATTATGCACCCGCGTGAGAGAATCTGCAATTAGAAAACTGATTGAAACAAACCCATAACGTGAATGGAACACTCCACTTTATGACAGTCATTACTGCTGCAATGACCTTAATAGTTTAATTTCAGCCGCATAACCTGCAAGTTCGTTCGGCGTTTCCAAAATGAATGGCAGTGATCGCAGGCGGCTATTCGATACAATATTCTGCATAACTTGCATTCCACCGCCAAGTTCCTCGCTGCCGAGGTAACCCTTGCCGATGCACTCATGCCGGTCCTTATGGGCACCGCGGGGATTCTTGGAATCATTGATATGCACAGCGCGCAGGCGCTCGATACCAACCACACGATCGAACTCGTCGAGCACACCGTCAAGATCTTGGACGATATCATAGCCGGCGTCATTTACATGGCAGGTGTCCAGGCAAACGCCCAGCTTGGCCGACAGCTCGGGGCGCCTGTCAGCAACGCCCTCGATGATGATCGCCAGTTCCTCAAAGCTGCGGCCCACCTCGGTGCCCTTGCCAGCCATGGTCTCGAGCAGCACCGTCGTCTGCTGGCCCTCAAACATCACCTGGCACAGGGTGTCGACGATCATCTGAATGCCGGCGTCGGAGCCCTGTCCCACATGCGCACCGGGATGGAAATTGTAGTAGTTACCGGGCAGCGCTTCCAGACGCTGCAGATCCTCAGCCATGGCCTCCAGGGCAAACTCGCGCGCCCGCTCTTTGGCCGAGCAGGGGTTATAGGTATACGGAGCATGGGCCACGAGGGGACCAAAATCGTTTTGTTCCATAAGCTCGCGCAGGGCCGCCACGTCATCCATGTCAAGGTCTTTTGCCTTGCCGCCGCGCGGGTTGCGCGTAAAGAATGCAAAGGTATTGGCGCCAATGGATAGCGCCGTCTCCCCCATCGCCCGATAGCCCTTCGTCGTGGATAGGTGACACCCAATCGTCAGCATCCCCAGCTCCCCCTCATCAGTTACGGTGAAATAGTTCCTGTTGATGCCTTATTCTGCCGCAAACAGGAACTATTCCACCGCAAGTTATAAAAGGGTCATGAGGAGCGCGTTTTGTCGAAGGCCTTAAGCACCGCCGTCACGGGTCCAGGCTGAAAACGGCGGCGTACGTCGTCGAGACGCTCGGGAATATCGATATGCTGCGGGCAGTGCCGCGCGCATTTGCCGCATTTGACGCAATTGCTCACCAACTTGGGCTCGCTTGTGCGCACCGCGCTCGCCGTAAAATACTGCGATAGACCCGTAAACCAGCTGTGCGCATAGCTTGCGTTGTAGGCGGCAAAACACCCAGGAATATTGATGCCTTTAGGACACGGCATGCAGTAACCGCATCCCGTGCAGGGCACGCGATTCGATTTTTCAAACTCCGTCAGCACGTGCGCGATGGCATCGAGCTGAGTAGCTGTCATCGAATCCGGCAGGGCCCGATCGGCCAACGCCGCGTTCTCATCCACCTGCGCGGTATCGGTCATACCCGAAAGCAGCATCGTCACCTGAGGATGATTCCACACCCACGAAAGCCCCCAAGCGGCAGGAGTGCACAAATGCGGGTCACGGGCGCTATCGAGCACAGCGCGGGCCCGCGGCGGCAGCTTGCCCGCCAGGCGTCCGCCCAAAAGCGGCTCCATCACAAACACCGCGAGGCCTCGCTCGGCGGCGGCCATGAGCCCCGCCGTTCCCGCTTGGTAACGCTCGCCGGCATAGTTGTACTGTATCTGGCAAAAATCCCAGTCATATGCGTCAAGCATCTTCAGGAAATCCGCCGCGCTGCCGTGATACGAAAAACCGATCCGGCGAATACGCCCCGCAGCCTTTTGGCGCACAATCCAATCCTCGATACCCAGTGCCACCACGCGTTCCCACTGGGCGGGCGAGGTGATGTTGTGCATGAGGTAGTAGTCGATATGGTCAGTCCGCAGGCGGCGCAGCTGCTCATCAAAGAAACGGTCGAAATCCTCCGCGCACTTGCACGAGGCGTGCGGCAGCTTGGTCGCGAGCAAAACCTGGTCGCGCAGGCCCAAGCGCTCAAGCGAAGCGCCTACGCAAGCCTCGTTGCCGGGATAAAGATAAGCCGTATCCAGGTAATTTATCCCCTGCTCCACGGCGCGGGAAACGATAGCATCGGCTGTCTTCGCATCGGGGCGTCCCGGCGCACCGGGAAACCTCATGCACCCCAGCCCCAACGCCGAGATACGGTTACCGCTTTTGGGGTCAACGCGATACTGCACGGCCCCTCCTCCCCCATCGAAGCTCTGACGCGGCGAAACAAACCCGTCACGCCACCGAAACACATCGGAATCGCAATCGAGAACGTATCGTAACCCAACAGAAATCGAGTCGTCATGGCAGCGCTTTAACATCAGCAAAAAGCCCGATGAAAGGAGGCGAGCGTGACCACACGCGAGGACGCCTACCCCTATCCCGGCGAGCAGTACATCCTCTCGGTTGACCGCTATCAGATTGAGGTCATGGACCATCTGGACGAGCTTCCCGCCACAGGCGCCGTCATCTTCTGCACCTTCCCCAAGGTGCGCGATGGCGTTGGATATCCCGCGCGCGTTTTTGCCATCTGCCCCGCGGCATAAGTTCCCATGCATTTGTTCTTCTAAATTCAGCCTCCGGTGTACGCCACATGCCCCAGCGGCATACAATCCATCAGGCGCCCCATATGCGGGCGCCTTTTATATGGGGAGATGATTCACATGCAGATCAACAAGGTCGCCTTTATCGGCAAGGGCGGCGTCGGCCTGCTCTACGGCAGCATGATTGCCAAGACCCTCGGCAACGATGCCGTCGAATACGTCATGGATGACGCGCGTTTCGAGCGCCACGTGGGCGATGCGCTCACCGTCAACGGAAAGCCCTGCGCGCTCAAGTCCGTCCGCGCCAGCGAGGCAACGCCCGCCGATCTGGTCATTCTCACGGTCAAGACGACGGGGCTCAACCAAGCACTCAAGACTATGGAGCGCGTCGTGGGACCCAACACGCTCATCGCCTCGCTGTGCAACGGCATTACGAGCGAGCAAAAAATAGCCGAGCGCTTTGGCTGGAAGCACACCGTCCTGGGCATCTGCCAGGGCATGGACGCCGTATTCCTTAACGGCGCGCTCACCTTTACCAATGCGGGCGAGATTCGCTTTGGCGCGGCAGCAGGCACCGAGCCCGCAACCGTCACCGCCATCGATGAGCTCTACACGCGCTGCGGCATCGCCCATACCGTCGAGAGCGACATTGCGCACCGCATGTGGGCCAAACTCATGCTCAACGATGGCATCAACCAGACCTGCATGGCCTACGGCGGCACGTACGGGAGCGCCACGGAACCGGGCTCCGAGCAGCGTCGCTGCTTTGTTTCCGCCATGCGCGAAACGCTTGTGGTCGCCAACGCCGAGGGCGTTGAGCTTACCGAGGCAGACCTGACGCAGATGGTGCACCTCATCGAGGGAATCGATCCCGCCGGCATGCCCTCGATGGCGCAGGACCGCATCGCACAACGTAAAACCGAAGTCGAGGAGTTCGCGGGCACCATCTGCCGCCTGGCCGCCAAACACGATATCCAAGTGCCGCAAAACGATTGGCTCTACCAGAGGATTCGCGAAATAGAAAGCAGCTGGTAGCCTCGCCCGCACGGCGACGCGCGCAATGTAAGCAGACAGGCCTTCGCGAGGATCCCATCGCTCGCGAAGGCCTGTCGCATTTAGGCCGAGGCTAAAACTGAGGCTCGTTTTGCGACTCCGGGACCTCGTCCTCGTCATCGCGGCAAAGCACCACGCCGGCGCTTCCCAGCAGCGCCGCTGCAATCAAGGCGCTCACAACCACAGGAGCAGCACCCGTAGTGGACTGCAAGCCGGCAACTAACGCCGCCGTCGGACCAAGACATCCGATCAAAAGGGCAACGACGGCAATAGCGACATCTCGAGCGTTCATGGGATCACTTCCTCCACGAGAAAGACCTTGTTTCTCATGACTTAGTGTGCCCCGCGCCCATATGCCCAACGTAGTGCCACGGTAAGGGCTCTGTTAACCCAAATGCATATAAAAACGGGCGACTTTACATTGCCCGAAAGCTCAGTAAAGACGCCCGTCCATCATGTGCAATCGATGCCGACAGATTACCAACCGGTGTAGTAATCGGTAGTTCCGGCTGCGCAACCCGAATCGTAGACCTTGCACTCGCCCTTAGAGCCCGTAAAGGTCGAGCCCTGGGACTTATCGCTCGCAGCCACCACGTAGTAGCCGTCGGAATCACGCCAAAAGCCCTCGGAATCCAGCGTCCACTCACCCGTGCGGTGGTGATACAGCACGTTGCTGCTGTAATAGGTCTCGCGACGACCGTTGTAGTTATTGACGCCGCTCGAGCGCGTCAGGCCCGAGCCGTTCGCGTAATACGCAGCAGACGCGTAAGACGAGCCGGAGCCGGCGTTGTAATACGAAGCCTGAACGGCCTCGGCAGCTTCTGCCTCGACGGCCGCAGCCTCGAGCGCCTCGCGCTTAGCATCCTCGAGCGTGGAGCGAAGCTCGTCGAGCTCGGCCGACTTCGCGTCGACCTCCTCCATCGTCAAAAGACTGCCCGCACCGTCGATACAACCCTGCAGTACAGCGCGCTCGTCATCGGTGGCATAGTCACCGTACATGTTCATGATGATCTGCGCGCGGACCTCTAGGGAATCGCGCTTGGCCCCCATCGAGGCGTTCCACTCCTGCATGGAGCCAAAGCCGTCGCCACGATAGTCGACGGGCTGCATCAGGGTCGCCTCGGACGGCGTTGATCCGACCGCGTCGGACAGTGTTGCCGCGTGGGCATCGGTTACGCCGGCACCCACTAAAAGCGCCACGGCAAGCGTGGCAGAAAGGGCGGCGGCCTTCGGTTTTCGTGAATCGATCCTCATGTAGCTGGAAACCTCCGTAGTGAGTTTTTGCTGCGTTTAAGCTGCGTGTGATTCGATCGCGCTGCATAGTACCCCGAGCAAATCGTGACCTGCGGTTTTTCTCAAAAGGTGCACGTCATTTGCGTAAAACTCACATCCTCTCAACAGGAGTTTTCCACATCTCAATTGCATAAATCATGCCAAAAACCCTGTAATAGCGCCCTTCCTATGCAAAAAGGCGCCTGCGCAACCATTGTTCGCGCAGGCGCCTTGAGCAGGCATTTTATGCAGTTATACCTATCGAGTCGCAAGGGGCCCTTGCACAAGTCGCCCTACTCGTCCAGCGCGGCAAAGGCCTGCTTCAGATCCCAAATGATGTCCTCGGCGTTCTCGGTACCAATGGAAAGACGGATTGTGGAGGGCGTAATGTTCTGCTCGGCAAGCTCCTCGGCAGAGAGCTGGGAGTGCGTGGTGGTAGCCGGGTGCACGACGAGCGACTTGACGTCGGCCACGTTGGCGAGCAGCGAAAACACCCGCAGGTGGTCGATGAACTTCCAAGCAGCCTCTTGGCCGCCCTTGATCTCGAAGGTGAAGATCGAGGCGCCGCCACGGGGGAAATACTTCTGGTACAGCTCATGGTCGGGGTGCTCGGGCAGGCTCGGGTGGTTCACCTTGGCAACATGGCCGTCACCGATCAGGAACTCAACGACCTTCTTGGTGTTCTCGACATGGCGGTCAACGCGCAGCGACAGGGTCTCGGTGCCCTGGAGCAGGACCCAGGCGTTAAACGGGCTAATGCAGGCGCCCTCGTCACGCAGCAAGATAGCACGGACATAGGTCGCGAAGGCAGCGGGGCCGGCGGCCTCGGTAAACGAGACGCCATGGTAGGAGGGATTGGGCTCGGCGATCTGCGCATACTTGCCGCTCGCCTTCCAGTCAAAGTTGCCGCCATCGATAATCACGCCGCCCAACGAGGTGCCGTGGCCGCCAATAAACTTAGTTGCAGAGTGAACGACGATGTTGGCGCCGTGCTCCAGCGGACGGAACAGATACGGGGTGCCGAAGGTGTTATCGACAACAACCGGAAGACCATGCTTCTTAGCGACCTCGGAGATAGCGTCGATGTTGGGGATATCGGAGTTGGGGTTACCGAGCGTCTCGAGGTAAATGACCGTGGTGTTGTCCCTGATGGCGCCCTCGACCTCGTCCAGGTTGTGGGCATCGACGAAGGTGGTCTCGACACCAAACTGGGAGAGCGTGTGCTCCAGCAGGTTGTAGGAACCACCGTAGATGGTCTTTTGGGCCACCACATGGTCGCCGGCCTGAGCGAGGGCCTGCAGGGTATAGGTGATGGCGGCGGCGCCAGAGGCGACGGCAAGACCGGCAACGCCGCCCTCGAGCGCGGCAATGCGGTCCTCAAAGACGCCCTGGGTGGAGTTGGTCAGACGACCGTAGATATTACCGGCGTCGGCAAGGCCAAAGCGGTCAGCAGCGTGCTGGGAGTTGCGGAACACATAGCTCGTGGTCTGGTAGATAGGCACAGCGCGGGAATCGGATGCGGGGTCGGCGCTCTCCTGGCCAACGTGCAGCTGCAGGGTGTCGAAACCAAAGGTGTGCTCGGGGTTGTTGATAAACTGGCTCATGATGATCTCCTTGATCAAGCAAAAGTAATAAGAGTAAGAGAAGTAAGTCGCCGTCTCCTGATCACGCCGACGGGCGCAAGCAGGAGCCCGGCATTCGTCTTAGTAAGCAGTTCATATGCGGTCCTCCTTTTGACATCCCGTTCTCGTGGTCGGCTTAATTACCTACCTCCTTTGTATGTTTTGAATAGTACGAGCACTGTTTCGCGCGGTCAATCACTTAAAAGCGCTAACCTGTTATCGGTTTTTTAGATAGCTATCGAAAGGACGGGTGCCGATGACCCTCCAGCAGCTTCGTTTTCTTATCGCCGTGGCAGAATCCGGCTCAATTAACGCCGCAGCTCAGCGCCTCTATACCGCGCAATCCAATATCTCCAACGCCGTCAAAAGCCTAGAGCAGGAGCTCCGTCTGGAAATCTTTACGCGCTCCAGCCGCGGCGTCACACTCACCAACGACGGCACCGAGCTTTTAGGCTATGCGCGCCAGGTCGTAGAGCAGGCCGATATGCTCGAGGCCCGCTACGAGGACGGCGGCACACCCCAGGCGCGCCTTGCCGTCTCGGCCCAGCACTACGCTTTTTCGGTCGAGGCCTTTGTCAACGTCGTCGAGCGCTGCCGCGACAGTAAGTTTGAGTTCGTCATGCGCGAGACCACCACGTCACAGATCATCGACGACGTCCGCGCATTTCGCAGCGATATCGGCATTCTGTATCTGGATGACTTTAACGCCCGCGTCCTGCAGAAGGCCTTCGCCGACGCCCGCGCAAGCTTCCATCCCCTCTTCGATGCAACGGTCCACGTCTTCGTTAGCGAGCGCCATCCGCTCGCACGCCGCCCCCAGCTATCGCTTGCCGACCTTACGCCCTATACGCGCTACAGCTTTGAGCAGGGGACCTCGAACTCCTTCTATTACGCCGAGGAGCCGTTTAGCTATATCCCCTGCGACCGCAACATCCGCGTTTCCGACCGTGGCACGCTCACCAATCTGCTCATCACGTCGAACGGTTACACTTTGTCGACCGGTGTCCTCTCCAATGAAATGCAATGGGGCATGGCATCGATCCCGTTGGCAGACGCCCCAACGATGCGCGTGGGCTACATCATGCACGATGAGCGCAAGCCCTCTCCCCTGCTGCGGCAATACCTCGACGAACTCGAACGCATCATCCACGAAAACCAACCATTTGGGGACGGGATAGAAATGGCAGATTTAAAAGCCCTCTAGCTCTTGACAATTCAGGTCGCCCATCTTTCTTGGCGACAACGTCTCCACCATCCTTGTGGAGCGGCGCGCCTCGCATAAAACAGGATGGACCGGCGATACAATAGACAGCCGCAAGAGAGGAACTCGACGAAAGGAACTCTGTGAAGGTCATCATCTATACCGACGGCTCGGCTCGATCCAATCCGGGACGCGGTGGCTACGGCGCCGTGCTCAAATACACCAACCCCGCCGGCAAGACCTTCACCTCCGAGCTTTCGCGTGGCTACGCCAAGACCACCAACAACCGCATGGAGCTCATGGCGGTCATCGTGGCGCTCGAGGCACTCAACCGTCCCTGCGAGGTCGAGGTCCACTCCGACTCGCAGTACGTCGTCAACGCCTTTAACAAGCACTGGATCGACGGTTGGAAAAAGCGCGGGTGGAAAACTGCCAACAAGCAGCCCGTTAAGAACCGCGACCTGTGGGAGCGCCTGCTTGCCGCAAAGAGCAAGCATAAGGTGGAGTTCATCTGGGTTAAGGGGCATGCCGGCCACGAGCTCAACGAGCGCTGCGACGAGCTCGCCACCACTGCGGCCGATGGAGTCAACCTCGATATCGACACCGGCTTTAACGAGAGCGACCTGTAATAGCGTTTTCGCGCAGCTTTATATCCCCACGCGCTACACTCATCCTGTAGACCAAAACAACGCAAGGGGGACGTATGCTGCGCATCGCGACCATCGGCACATCCATGATCACCGACGACTTTATCCAGGTCGTCAATGCCAACGACCAGGCTGTATTCGTAGGCACGCTCTCGCGCAACGCCGAGCGCGGCGCCGCCTTTACTGCCGAGCACGGCGGCGAACGAAACTTTACTTCACTTGATGAGCTTGCAGCAGCCGCCGACGTCGACGCCGTCTATATCGGCAGCCCAAACGCACTTCACTACGAGCAGGCCCTTGCCTGCATCGCCAGCGGCAAGCACGTCATCGTCGAGAAGCCCTTCTGCGCCACCGAGGCGCAGGCGCTGGAAGTCTTCCGCGCCGCCGAGACGGCGGGCGTCGTAGCCCTCGAGGCCATGCGCCCGCTCCATGACCCCGCTTTCCACGCCATCGAGGACGCCCTGGGCGAGATCGCCCCCATCCGTCGCGCCTCACTGCGCTTTGGCAAGTATTCTTCACGCTACAACGAGGTTCTCGCGGGACGCGCCACCAACATCTTCGACTGCCACATGGCCTCGGGCTCCCTCATGGATATTGGCGTCTACACCGTCGAGCCCATGGTCGAGATCTTCGGCATGCCCTCCGGCCTTACGAGCATGGCTACTCTGCTCGACCCCACCACGCAAGAGCTCACCCATGGCCCCATCGATGGCTGCGGTTCCATCCTCGCCAGCTACGGCGGTGGCCGTATCTCCGTCGAGCTCGCGCACTCCAAAATTACGAATGACCTACTGCCCTCGCAGATCGAAGGCGAGCGTGGCACTATCCAGATTGACCATCTGTCCACGCCCCGCAACGTCCGCATCGACTATCGCGGCGATGTCGTACGCGGCTCGGCGACCGAGGCGCCGCGCGAACAGAGCGACAACGGCCGCGTGCTCGACCTTCCCAAATCGAGCAACACCATGGAATACGAACTCGCAGACTTTATCACCGCCATCGGCGGCATCGATAACGTCAAGGAAGAGATTTGGGAGACCCCGGCGGGACGTCACGAGCTTGGCCACTATCGCGATGTCACGCTTGTCTCGCTGCGCATCATGGATGCCGTGCGCCAACAGGCCGGCATTACCTTCCCCGCCGATTCTGTCAAGCAGGCCTAGCGATGGGTATTTTCGACAAGCTTTTCTCGGGCGTCGCCGGCGGCAGCCGCGAGCCCCAAAAGCCCTCTGGCGTCGAGCTCGAGCTGCGCCGCAGGCTTACTGTGCTCGCAAGCGACGAGGCCACTCAAGACACTCCCCTGCGCTATTTCCTGCGCTGGGAGGGACAGGTCCAAGGCGTTGGTTTTCGCTTTACCAACACCAACCTCGCGCAGGCACGCGCACTCACCGGCTGGGTGCGTAACATGGAAGACGGCTCAGTCGAGATGGAGATACAGGGAACTCCAGCAAACATCCTATCTCATCTCGAGGCGCTTCATGCCTCCTACGAGCGCATGGGAACGCGTTTTCGCCTCGTAGACGCCCAGGTCCGAGCCCCACTTGCCAATGAAGACGGTTTCACTCCTCATTATTAGTATTGTGTGCTAAATACGGTATCATTTACCTACGACGGTAAATAGAAAAGAGGCGAGGTGCATGGCGGTGCAAAGAAGGAATACCAGGCAGCGAAAGCTAGTTCTTGATGCCGTGCGCCAAAGCTACAACCATCCCACCGCCGACGAAATCTACAACGTCGTGCGCGCGCAGGATGACAAAATCAGCCGCGGTACGGTCTACCGCAACCTCAATCTCTTGGCCGATGCCGGGGAGATTCTCTCGATTAAAACGCCGGGCGGCAGCCGCTTCGATCGTGCCATCGAACCGCATGCGCATATCATCTGCACCTCGTGTGGCCGCGTCATCGATGTGCCGCTCCCCTTCAATACCCAGCTCGACGCCAGGGCATCCGAACAAATCGGATGGAGCGTCAGCTCGCACTACACCATCTTCGAGGGCCTTTGCCCCAACTGTAGATAGATTTTGGGGCATGCCTTAAAATCAACTTTTCACCGATTGCGGCAAAAGAAAGATTTCCAGGCATGTCCCAAATGTCTACTCAGCAAGTAGGCGACGCAGCTCTTCTTCGACCGTGCGCACGTAACGGACGCGGTCGTTGATACCGCGCATACTGGGATTGCAGCTCTCCATCAGATAGGGATGGCCCACCACGTTGAGCATGTCGCGGTCGTTTTCATTATCGCCAAACGCCATCATTTCGTTAGGTGAGATCCCCAGCGCACGACCATAATCGGCAAGCGCGGACCCCTTGCCCGAATCAAAGCCGATAAAGTCGGTCCATTCGGTTCCCGACGTCATCACATCGACCCGGTCGCCAAAGCGACGGACGAAATACTCCAGCGCCGCCGGCTGCTCTGTCTCGGGCGTTTGAAACGCGATCTTAATGACGTCCTCGTCGATGTCCTCGGGGCGGTCGACCACCGCCACATCGCAATGGACCTCGTAGCGCAAATGATCGACGAATGCATCGTTGCCGCTCATGGTGTAGAGGTGCCCCTCGCAGGAAAGGGTCACGTCGGCATGGGGATACGCAACCACGGCATTCGCGATATCCATAGCAAGGTTACGCTCCATGGAACGCTTGACAACGGCACGCCCCTCGCTCATCACGAGGGCTCCGTTTTCGCATACATAGGCGAGCTCATCGGCCACCGGGGCAAACAGATAGCGCAAGCTCGCATATTGACGGCCGCTCGCCGGCATAAACACGATGCCACGACGATGCAGCTCATCGATGAGCTCAAAGGCCTCGGAACGCGGCTCGCACTCCCCCGGATGCAGCAACGTGCCGTCCAAATCGCATGCAATCAGCTTGATTCCCTCAAGACCCATATGCTTTCCCCCACAGCACCTCATCAACAGCAAGACGGACTTTGAATAGCTGCCTCTCAAAGTCCGTCTTGCTCATACGCACGTTAACCGCGCGCCTTTTTTACGATCGTAAAGTCGGGAGCCATACTCACGACGACCTCCGCCGCACTCGACGCAAAGCGCCGGTCCGTATCGAGTTCACGGGTAACCACCGAGAGCCGAACACCCTCGACGCCCCGGAGCATGCGGCCCAAAACAGGCTGCACCGGCGTATACATGCGCACGGTATGCTCGTCCGAATCGCCTCGGAAAAGCGGCGCGTGCATATTGCCGATCTCCCAGCACGCATGCGCGAGCGCAATCGGATCCATGCGGTCGACTTCGACCAAATAGACCTCGGCGCTGCGCAGGCGCACGACAACCGCCACGGGCACCATGCCCGAACGGTCGATGGCGAGCACGTCGCCGTCGGCAAGACGACTGCCGTCGGCAGCATCCAGCCGAACATCGACCGTGCGCCCCAGCTCCGTCACGCCCGCAAACGCGCAAACATCAGCCTGGTCCCAATCGAGCAGCAGCTCGTCAACTTCAAAGATGCCACCCAGCTCCCGACGAAGCAGGAGTTCATAGGACGGATCGTTGAGATTTCCCAAGCATGTCGTCGAAACCAAGCGTTCAGGCATACTCTAATCCTCGACCTCGACGAGCTCGATATCAAAGTTGAGATCCTTGCCGGCCAGCTCGTGGTTAGCATCGAGCGTCACGGCCTCGGGCGTCACATCGATGACAACGGCAGGGACAGGCATGCCGCTCGGCGTGGACAGGAAGAGCTTCATGCCCTTCTCGATCTGCTCGATGTTGGGAACCTGCTCGGCCGGGAAGGTGATAACCATCTCGGGATTGTGCTCGCCGTAGGCATCGGCAGCAGGAATGTGCACGGACTTCTTCTCGCCCACCTGCATGTCGACAACGGCGGCATCGAAGCCCTTGATCATCTGACCGGCACCGCAGGTGAACTCCAGCGGCTCGCCGCGATCGTAGGAGCTATCGAACTGCGTGCCATCGTCGAGCGTGCCGCGATAATGAGTCTTGACCTTCTTGCCCTGGTTGGACATGGAAACCTCCGTGATAAGGGCGGCACACAACGCGGGCCGCCATGAACGTATGGCGCTAACTATACCCTAGTCATACAATTCGAAGACAGTTTGCAAAGAAACGCTGCAACCGGAGGAACCATGGCATATCCCGTATTTGACTTGCACTGCGACACCGCCGACCGCATCGGCTGGGCCACGCTCGATCTCGACCTGCGCTTTACCGCCGGAACCGACGGTTATTTCCCCGGCGACGAGACGCATCCGCAAGATTTCGACCTCATCGAGGGCAACGCCTGCGCCATCTCGCTCGCAAAGATCGGCAACACACCGTGGGCACAGTGCTTCGCCACGTTTGTCCCCGACGAGATTCCCTCCGCCCACGCCGCGCGCTTCCAGGCGCAGATCATGGCGCATATGAGCGGCCAGGCCATGCTCAACCACGATCGCATGGTCAACGTGCGCAGCGCCGCTGACATTCGCCCTGCGCTCAAGGACGGCAAGGTCGCCTGCATCCACACCATCGAAAACGCCACGTTCTTTGCCGAGGACCCCGCGCTGATCGAGGTGCTCAAGAGCTTGGGCGTACTCATGTCGTCACTCAGCTGGAACGCGCAGGGGCCGCTCGCGAGCGGACACGATACCCACGCCGGCCTCACCGCCGCCGGCATCGAGGCACTTACGCAGATGGAGCACGCCGGCATGGTGCTTGACGTCTCCCATCTCAACGATGAGTGCTTTGACGAGGTCGCCGCCCGCGCCACGCGTCCCTTCGTCGCCAGCCACTCCAACTCCCGTGCGGTTTGCGGCGCCAAACGCAACCTTACCGACGACCAGTTCCGCACCATTCGCGACATGGGTGGCATCGTCGGCCTCAACTACTGCAGCGAGTTCCTTTCCAACGACGCAACTGACAAGACCGCCGCAGACGTCACCTTCGATCAGCTAGCGGCACATATCGAGCACTGGCTCGACCTGGGCGGCGAGGACGTCATCGCGCTCGGCGGCGACTGGGACGGCGCCACGGTGCCCGCTTTCCTCTCCGATGCCAGCAAGATGCCCGAGTTCCAGAACATGCTCTCCAAGCATTTTGGCAAGACCGTGATGCAAAAGCTCTGCAGCGACAACGCGCTTGCCTTCTTTGAGCGTTATTAATTTCACATCCCTTGAGCGGGCCGGCATGCCGAACGGTCGACATGCCGGCCCGTCCCCAATCTGAAGGACCGCTTTTGACGCAGCAGTTTACGATTTCCGTATCCCGGCCGGATGGGATGCCCATCCCCGTCGTCGTTACCAAAAAGCGTGTCAAGAACTTCAACCTACGCGTCACATCGAGCGGTGAGGTCCACGCAAGCGCACCGCTCGGTGCCAGCCGCGAGCGTATCGAAGCATTTGTGAAGCGCAACAGCGCCTGGATTATCAGCCGACTTGCCCAGCGCGAGCAACGTCAGGCGACGGAGCGAGAGCCGCTCAGCCCCTCGTCCATCATTGCGCTTTGGGGCAAGCCCATCACGGTACAAGATGCGCTCGATCACAACTTTGCATCACCCGCACCGCGACCCAGACAGGCCACCTTCGCAAGTTTTATGGGTACCGACGAGCCAGACGAACACCCACAGGCCAAGCGGCACGCAATCCTCGACGGCCTAACGCCCGATGAGCTCCAAGCCCGCATCGACCAGCTCTATACATCCGAGGTCACCACGGCGCTACGCGATATGGTGCGCACATACGAAATCGCAATGGGTGTCGCCGCTTCCCGCGTTTCCGTGCGCAGCATGAAAACGCGCTGGGGCTCGTGTACGCCCAAAACCGGTGCCATTCGCATCGCACGCGAGCTTGCCGCCTACCCCGTCGAGTGCCTTGACATGGTTGTCGGCCACGAGCTCGTCCACTTGCTCGAGCCAAGCCACAATCAGCGGTTTCACGCCCTGCTCGACACGTACTGCCCCAACAATAGAGCTCTGTCGCAGCGGCTCAAGCAGCCACCCATAGAGACGTATTAGAACCGGTTAGCGCACGCGCTCGATCTCGACACCGCAGCTTGCCAGGGGAAGACCGACGGGCGCCCAAGGTTTATCGAGCTTAACACGAACGCCAAGCAGCAGGGGGTAACGACGTAGCAGCATCTGGGCCACGCCCTCGGCTGCGGCCTCGATGAGCTTAAACGTATGCTCGCGCAGATAGCCATCGACATCGTGGCACACCGAGCCGTAGTCAATCGAGGCATCCAGGTTATCGTGCTCCCCTGCTGCACGCAGGTCGGCATAGAGCACCAAGGACACGATGAACTTCTGGCCCAGGGCGTTCTCCTCGGGATACACGCCGTGGTTGGCAAAGACCTCAAGACCTTCAACGGTGATGCGATCGGCGTGGCGCAGATCGTCATAGCTCACGTGGGGCACCGCCGTTGCGGTGGATATTTCGCCCCTTCCACGGCGGGCGAGCTCGGCGCCTTCAGTCTTGGTTGCATTCTCGGGCAGTTTCTTGTTGGTCATCGCGATCGTCTCCTTCGTTTAGAACCCCGACCGCGCAAACCAACTACACGCGAATCGACAGGTTCTTTTTATCATCGCTCCAGTTGCAGGCATTGCGCGCGGGGCATGCAAAGCAGGCGCGCGACGCTTTGTCGGCTGCATAGAGCAGCCGCTCAAGCGGTTGGCTGTTCACGCGCAGCTTTCTATGGCCTAAAATGGCCGTCTTAATGGCCGCGGCATCGGCCGGATCAAATGCCACGTCATCGGGCATGCCGCCAAGAATCGCATCAGCGACGCGCTCGCTTGCAACATCATGGGATATACCCGATTCATACTGTTCATCTTTGCCGATATCGTGAAGAAGTGCCGTGGCGTAGATGACCTCGCGGTCAAATTCGAGCTGTTCCTCAAGATTCTTAATCCACATAATGCGCGCGACATCCAGCAGATGGTCAATACCGTGGCGGCAAAAGATACGCCCCGATTCCAACTGTGCAATGTTGCCCAGGTGCCGCCGGAACAGCCCATTGGCACAAATGTAATCAATGCGAGGCATGGCGCCAAAGGGAGTCAGGCCCGAAGCCATAAAACCGCGACGCGGCGTCCCCTCATCGGTCTTCGATGTAAAGTCGTTGACGACTCTCATGGTTAGCGGTCCAGCATCCTAAAGAATCGCTCCTCGAGCGCGGGATCGGTCTCAAAGACACCGCGACGAGCAAGCGTTATGGTCTTGGTACCGGGCTTTTGCACGCCGCGCATGGTCATGCACATATGCTCGGCTTCCATCAGCACGATCGCCCCTTGGGGAGCAAGATATTCCATGAGGGCATCGGCAACCTGCGCGCACAGCTGCTCCTGCAGCTGCAGACGACGGGCATAGACCTCAACCGTGCGAGCAAGCTTAGACAGACCCGCCACGCGACCGTTAGGGATATAGCCGATCGCAGCCTTGCCATAAAACGGCAGCAGATGGTGCTCGCACAGCGAGTAAAACGTAATATCGCGCTCGATAACCAAATCGTTCGAAGCGACGGCAAAGGTTTTGGACAGGTGCTCCTCGGCACTCCGGCCCATACCGCCGGCAATCTCGCCATACATACGGGCGACGCGTGCCGGGGTCTCCAGCAGGCCCTCACGAGTTGGGTCCTCGCCTATACCTTCAAGCAGCAGCTTAATAGCAGTCTCGACTTTTTCCTGATCGACCATCTGGGCCTCACTTTTTTCGATTTCGCGTTCGCGCTATGGTACCACGCTGGCACGCAACCTCTTCCAGCTACATAGTATGGGTCGAATAGACCGGATCGTCCCGCCAAAGCTCCACAGCGTCGCAAAGCGCAACGCCCTCGCGCGCAGCACGAGCGCGCGAGGCGTTCATGTCGATCACGCGCTGATTACTCGAGCCCCTAAAGCGCAACGAGATATCGTACAGATCTTGAACGAACGGACCGTCTACCAGCATGTCGAGGCAAGCAAGGATACGGTCCGTCACGTCGGTATGGTGGCGGCCGCCCGGCATTAGTTCCTCGAGCACGTCACCGGTAAAGCACCAAATGGTCTTCCCAGACTCCACAGGGTAGGTCGCACGCACGCGTTCGATAAAATCAACGAGCCCCGCCTGGTTCTCGGGTTCCATAGGCTCCCCGCCCAGAATCGTCAGGCCATCAATAAAGGGATGATCAAGACTCTCGATGATTTTGTCCTCGACGGCACGATCGAACGGTTCACCCGCGGCAAAGTCCCACGCGACGGAGTTAAAACAATTCTTGCACCCACGACGGCACCCACTCACAAACAGAGAGGTACGAACGCCTTCTCCATCAGCAATGTCGAAATACTTAATGTTCGCGTAGTTCATAGGTAACCTTCCTGGGGGTCTGGAGCATATCATCCCGTCCTCAAACATTCTCGGCCTTCGGCCTGCGAAACTGCGGGCGGGACGATATGCTCCAGATCCCTCGCGAGCGACACTCGGTGAACGAAGCGAACATCGAGTATGGGGTTCGAGGCCCAATAAAAACTGGGTTGCGGCTCAACCGCCATCGCAAGTAAATCGCAGCTGCAGCTCAAATTATTTCCGCCAAAAACTTCGAGGAGTGAGCAGATCGCATACTGCATCTCAGCTACATCAACTTGGCTGCCCCGTAGCGAGGCCCCGGACCTTTGCTCGATATGAGTTCCGCACGAACAGGAGGCGCCAGTGGCGCCTCCGTCGTGAGCCAGGACTGTCCGAAATAGCGAGTAAAGGTCCGGGGCCTCGCTACGGGGCAGCCTGGGATGGTTATTAGAGATGCAGCACGCGGTCGCGGATCTCCTCGGTTCGACCCTGGTTCCAGAACTGGGTACCGATGTAGCCGCACGTGCGACGGGCGACATTCATCTTCTCCTGGTCACGATTGCCGCAATTGGGGCACTCCCACACCAGTTTGCCATCGTCCTCGACAATGCGAATCTCGCCGTCATAGCCGCACACCTGGCAGTAATCGCTCTTGGTGTTGAGCTCGGCGTACATGATGTTGTCGTAGATGTACTGCATTACGCGAATGACCGCCTTGAGGTTATCCTGCATGTTGGGAACCTCAACGTAGGAGATAGCACCGCCCGGCGAAAGCTGCTGGAACATGCCCTCAAACTTAAGCTTGTCGAAGGCATCGATCTCCTCGGACACGTGGACGTGATAGCTGTTAGTAATGTAGCCCTTGTCCGTCACGCCCGGGATAATGCCGAAACGGCGCTGCAGGCACTTGGCGAACTTGTAGGTCGTCGACTCAAGCGGGGTGCCGTACAGCGAGAAGTCGATATCGCTTTCGGCCTTCCACTCGGCGCACTTGTCGTTCATGTGCTGCATGACGGCCATGGCAAACGGCGTGCCCTCCTTCTCGGTATGGCTGTGGCCCGTCATGTACTTGACGCACTCATACAGACCGGCGTAACCCAGGCTAATGGTGGAATAGCCGCCCACGAGCAGCTTGTCGATCTTCTCGCCCTTCTTAAGGCGCGCCAAGGCACCGTACTGCCAAAGAATCGGCGCAGCATCCGAAAGCGTGCCCATCAGGCGCTCATGACGGCACAGCAGGGCGCGGTGGCACAGCTCAAGGCGCTCATCGAAGATCTTCCAGAACTTGTCCATGTCCTGATGCGAGCTCAGCGCAACATCGGGCAGGTTGATGGTCACAACACCCTGGTTAAAGCGACCATAGTACTTAGGCTTGGTCGGGTCATAGTTCAGAGCGTTGGCGACATTGTTAAAGCCGTTGCCCGAACGGTCGGGCGTCAGGAAACTGCGGCAACCCATGCAGGTATAGCAATCGCCGTTGCCGGCGGTCTCGCCCTTAGACAGCTTGAGCTCGCGCATCTTCTTCTCGGAGATGTAGTCGGGCACCATGCGCTTGGCGGTGCACTTGGCGGCGAGCTTGGTCAGATAGAAGTACGGCGAATCCTCGCGGATGTTATCGTCCTCGAGCACGTAGATGAGCTTGGGGAACGCCGGGGTGATCCACACGCCGGCTTCGTTCTTAACGCCCTCATAGCGTTGACGAAGCGTCTCCTCCACAATCATGGCAAGGTCGTGCTTCTCCTGGGGCGTACGGGCCTCATTGAGATACATAAAGACCGTCACGAACGGGGCCTGGCCATTCGTGGTCATAAGGGTCACGACCTGATACTGAATCGTCTGGACGCCGCGACGAATCTCATCGCGCAGGCGTTCCTCAACGACCTCGCGAACCTTCTCGGCAGATGCCGAAACACCGAGCTCCTCAAGCTCGCGAGCGACCTCGCCGCGAATCTTTTGACGGCTCACCTCAACGAACGGGGCGAGATGGGTCAGCGAAATAGACTGACCGCCGTACTGGGAGGAAGCAACCTGGGCGATAATCTGCGTCGCGATGTTGCAGGCGGTCGAGAAGCTGTGCGGCTTCTCGATCAGCGTGCCCGAGATAACGGTGCCGTTCTGGAGCATGTCCTCCAGGTTCACCAGATCGCAGTTGTGCATGTGCTGGGCAAAGTAATCCGAATCATGGAAATGGATCAGACCCTCATTATGGGCATCCACAATCTCCTGGGGCAGCAGCACGCGTTGGGTCAGGTCCTTGGAAATCTCGCCGGCCATATAGTCGCGCTGAACGGAATTGACGGTCGGATTCTTATTGGAGTTTTCCTGCTTAACCTCTTCGTTATTGCACTCGATCAGCGACAGGATCTTGTCGTCGGTCGTGTTCTTTTGGCGCTTCAGGCTCTGAACATAACGATAGATGATGTAGCGGCGAGCGACCTCGTAGCAGTCGAGACGCATGATCTCGTCCTCGACCAGATCCTGGATCTCCTCGACCGATACGGTATGGCCGGCCTTCTCACATGCCTCGGCGACGTTTTGCGCCGCGTAGATCACCTGGCGGTCGGTAAGACGAGAGCCCTCCTCGACCTCCAAGTTGGCGGCGCGAATCGCATTGACGATCTTATCGATGTCAAAGGCAACCTCGGTACCGCTGCGCTTGATGATCTTCATCCTCTTGCCTCTTTCGCGTCGTAATCCCATTGCGCTTCAGAGCCAAACGATGCCTGGCAGGGCTTGTCCCTGTCTTGCGGCGCCGTCGCGCAATCTGTGTTCTCGATAAACCATAGGTCCTCATGCGGACAATCCTCGCGGCCGATCAAGCGGCTCAAAGGCGTGTCCAAATGGGGCGAACAAGGTCTTCGTTCTCTGTCCGCTATCTATCATACGACAAAGACGCCTCTATATCCTGTATTCTTTTTTTAGGTCAAACACAACATATAGTGTTTCAGCAGGTCAAAGCAATTGGTCATTTTACAGACACATTAATTATGAGGGTTTCTTGGCAAGTCGGTAAAACGTTACCAACGCGGCTACCTGCAAGGCAGTTATAAAACCCCCTCGTCAAGCCGCCGACAAATCCTACCAAAACCAAGCCGCTCACGCGAAAAGAATCCAAAAGATTATGCTTGACCAACATGTTGCGGTCGAATGCCGGCGGACGGAGCGACGGGGCTGCAAACGCTCGGAAGACTACAGCCCCGGCACCCCGTCCGCCGGCATTCGATAGGCGAAGAGCTATTAGTTCTCTTCGCGAGCTATCATGCGGCCGAGAGCCGCTGTAAAGGGATCGAGCAGCACGCCGGCGATAACCACAAAAGCCCACCCCTTTGTGACAAGGCCCGCCCAGCGCGTGAAGAACGTACGGCCTTCAATCGTTCCGAATCCTCCCTGGAAGGCAATCTCGCCAAAACCGATCACCATAAAAGATTGCGCGGGGGTCAACCATGGAAACGCGGGCGACGTGCACGGTTATGATCAAAATAATCATCTCCCACGAGACCAAGAGGCCAATAACGACAAATTATGCTGGGCAGCAAATGCAACGTGAAAAAGCGACCGAGGTCGATAATTTGACGGCATATTATCTGTGTTTATAACAAAACAGTCCAGAAGCAAAGCCTCTGGACTGCGAACATTTGGTGGGCGTTACAAGATTTGAACTTGTGACCTCTTCCGTGTCAGGGAAGCGCTCTCCCCCTGAGCTAAACGCCCAAATGGAGCGGACAACGGGGCTCGAACCCGCGACCCCAACCTTGGCAAGGTTGTGCTCTACCAACTGAGCCATGTCCGCTTACGGGGATTAATCTTACGTGATACCCGCATCCTATGCAAGAACTTTTTTTGAAAAGTTTTGCGACGCCCTCGCGAACCTCACGAAGACATCAGCCACCTCAAAAAGGCCGAGCTCCTCACCCTGATACACGTATGCCGAGCCCGGAAGCGCCAGCTCAAGCAAAAGGGCCGCCCGCGCGCGGCGCTCGCCGAGTTCACGGTCCTCGTCATAAGACGACCCGTCGCGTAAGAGCCAGTCGAGCGCAATCTGGTGGTAGCGCGGCGCCTTGATTTGCGGCAGGGCATAGCGCGACGCCACTCGCGATAGATCTCGTGGACCTCGTTGCGGTCCCACAGCGGATGGGTGCCGTCGTCAACCATGTCATCGCCCTCGGCGAGATGCCACCGGTCAGGGTCATCGCGGTCGAGGTCCTTGGCGAGACCGTGCGCCACATCAATGCGAAAGCCATCAACGCCTCGATCGCTCCAAAACGTCAGGACGTCGCAAAAGAACGCATGAACCTCGGGGCATGACCAGTCAAAGTCCGGCTGCTCGGGCGTAAACATATGCAGCTACCACTGACCGTCCGCAACACGCGTCCAGGCGGGGCCGCCAAAGTTGGCATTCCAATTGGTGGGAGGCAGCTCGCCATGTTCGCCGCGACCATCGCGGAAGATATAACGGGCGCGCTCGGGCGATCCGGGGCCGGCGGCAAGAGCGGCTTTGAACCAGGGGTGCTGGTTGGATGAATGATTGGGCACGATGTCGACGATGACCTTGATGCCGCGCGTGTGAGCCGCAGCGACCATGTCATCGAAGTCGTCAAGCGAGCCGAGACGCGGGTCGACATCGCAGTAATCCGCCACATCATAGCCACCATCGACAAGAGGCGATGGGTAAAACGGGCTCAGCTAGATGGCCTCGATGCCCAGCCGCTCAAGATAGTCCATCTGCTGGGTAATGCCCACGATGATACGCCCAAAGCTGTTATTCGCGGCAAACAACGCCACAGCCACGCCCCAAGATGCTCGCCCCCTCTCGGGTTCGAGCCTCTGCAATGGGTACGAAAAAGCCCGGCTACCGTGGTAGTCGGGCTGTTGTGCTTGGAGCGGACAACGGGGCATCCGCGTATCCGCTTCGCGGATCCGCATCGGCTTCGGCCGCCTGCCGGCGACCTCGCCAGCTCGCTACAAACGCTCCGCGTTTGCTTAACGCTCGCTCCCTCTCGGGTTCGAGCCTCTGCAATGGATACGAAAAAGCCCGGCTACCGTGGTAGTCGGGCTGTTGTGCTTGGAGCGGACAACGGGGCTCGAACCCGCGACCCCAACCTTGGCAAGGTTGTGCTCTACCAACTGAGCCATGTCCGCATATGTAAAACAAAACGGGCGCCGGAGCGCCCGGATGTTGCCTGGAGGCGAAGCCCGGATTCGAACCGGGGGTAAAGGCTTTGCAGGCCTCTGCCTTACCACTTGGCCACTTCGCCGAAAAAGGACCGTTAAGAACGGTCCGGAAATGCAATGGAGCGGACAACGGGGCTCGAACCCGCGACCCCAACCTTGGCAAGGTTGTGCTCTACCAACTGAGCCATGTCCGCTTGCGGGTTATTAATTTACGCGAGTTATCCAAAAGACGCAAGTACTTTTTTCAAAAAAGTTGCCCAAAGCAAGTTCACGCAGGAAAATCATGTCAACCCAAGGCGCTAAGCGCACGATTCCAATGCCGAACTAAACAGCTTCACCATCCGAACGCATGTGCCGGCACCATCCGTGCGACGGGCAACCTCCACATTATCGACGAGCATGCGCATAAGCTTGATACCTCGTCCGCGTTCCTCGGATGCCATCGGTTCGCTCGCTCCATCGATAGAATAGCCAGCGCCTCGATCAAGCACCTCAAGCACAACACGGTCCCCATAGGCCTGAATCGTCAGGATGCAGCCAACACCGCCCGCATGGTCATATGCGTTACCCAATGCCTCCCCCAACGCTAATGCGACGTCATAGCGCTCATCACGCCTCAGGGGAAGTGATTCGAGAATCTCGGCCACACGGTGCCGATAATACGGGAGATTCTCGATGCCTCGCTGCACCTTGACGCTCTTGCTCCATCGCGGCAACTCCCCCACCGGAATGGCGGGAATCGACTCCCGCACCGGACCCGCAACATGAAGGATGTCGACAAGTCGGGCAATCTCCAAAAAGCGAACGACCTCATCGGAGGCGTTAACAAGCGAAAGCAGCCCTTCTCGTCTCATAAGCTCTCTGGCACGCGTAAGCAAAAACGCCAAACCCGTCGAGTCGATAAAAGCCACGGTCTGGCAATTGATGACAACACGGCGCACGCCCCGGTCGATTAAATTATCCAACCGTCGGCGCAGCTCGGGCACCGAGGCGATATCGATATCGCCCGGTGGCGTCAAAACCGCTATGTCATTCCACTCATTCATGCGACCATGGTTCCCCAAAAGAGCTCGCTCGATGCACACTTTTCTGCAACCGTTAGGATTCTGTATGCCCAACGTCGCGACCTACGATCGACCCCGTAAAAACTCAAGGGACACCAATGCAATGTCATCGTCCAGCGCCGAGTCGGTAAAGCGGTCAAGCTCGCCCAAGACCCTACCGCAGATGCCCGATACGCCCTCACCCGAAACAGAGAGTAGAAGGTCGCGCAGGCGTTGCTCGCCAAAGAAAGCACCCGAGCGGTCGCGTGCTTCGATCGTTCCGTCGGTATACATAAACAGCATGTCACCAGGATCGAACGTAAACACGCCCGTCTCGTACACCATGCTCTCAAAGGCACCGATCACGCCCGATTGGCACCCAAGGAGCTCCACCTCTCCCCCGCAGGTCTCTCCTCCGCCATGCGGCGTCGACGACGGCCTAATGACCATAGTGGGAGGATGTCCCGCAGAGCAATAGGTAGCGCGGCCCGCTTTAAGATCAATCTTGGCGATAAACGCCGTCACAAACGTCTCGACCCGCGAAAAGCCCATGAGCATGCTATTGAGCGAGCGGGCCATGCGAGCGGGTCCCGCACCCTCCCAGGCATAAGCCGTCAACGCCGTCTTGACGAGCGCCGACATCGACGCCGCCTCAATTCCTTTGCCGGAGACATCGCCCAATATCATAACGGCGCAATCGTCGGGAAGACGGACAAGCGTATAGAAGTCACCACCGACCAACGCCGAATTCGTTGCCGACAGGTATACCGAATCGGTTGCGATGCCCGGAACGTCGCCTAGCGAATTTCTCATGCCAATCTGAAGCGTCTGAGCGATATGACGCTCTTCACGCTTTTGAGACTCGCCCTCATAGATCAGCTCAAAGTCGTGTGCCAAATGCACCATGTAGTCGTATTCAAGGTCGTCGATTGGCTCCTGGCTGCCATCACGGAGCAGCAAAACGCGCCTCGTCGGTCCCTTGGCGATATCAGCGGGCACGATTGCATCGTTGCTTCGCGTACCATCCGCCTCCGAGTGGCAGCGCCCCGCCTCGATACCGGAGTCGACATAAAGTCCCTGACACGGCAGGCCGTGGGCTCTCAACCATGCGCCCATAGTCGTGGATTCGTCCACGCGTGTAAGGCGCACGTGCTTGAGGTCGTCGACGCTCGTCCCGCCCAGCACCGATGTCTCAAATCCATCGGAAATTGCTCCCAGGCGCGCCGCCGGCGTCGTGACAGAAAAGAAGAGTGACTCCGGATCGCCCGGCAATGCCACACGACTGCCGCCTTCAAAATCGATGACATAGGTTTCGAGGCCCGCATCATACTCCACGGGGCAGAAATGACAACTGAGCACAGCGCAGATTTCGGTCGATACCGCACGCGAGGCGGCAATAGGATCATCGAGATAGGCAAACAACTCATCGCGCAGCACGTTGAGAGAACGGCCAAGCTCTGCCGTGCGACGTGAACGTAGACTCGATGCCATGCCGACTAGTTGGATGGAGAGATAATCGCAAATGACCTCGAGCACGTTGACATCATAGGCAAGCGGCGCCTGCGGACGTTTCCAACCGACCTCCAACACACCGAGCACCTGAGTGCCATAAAACACGGGAAGACATATCTCGCTGCGGTATGGAGGCATATCTTGCATGCGAAGCAGGTGCTTAGAACGATTGTCCAGGTCCATGAACATACCCGAGGCATTCCTATCGCCCTCGAGGTCCTGCTGAATCGACAGGCGGCAGGCACGAGACTCACGGAGCACATACGTCGGGATACCCGCACCATACGGCATAAACTCGGGCAGGTAGCTGTCATACAGCTCCTTGGAAACACCGCGAAGCTTAAAACCGCCGCTCTCAGAAAAATAGATGGCAGCACCCGAGGCATCGAGGGTTCCTACAAGCTGGTTCAAAACGGTATCCAACAAACTAGGCAGCTCATCGGAGCCCATCGTGCTCATAATGACCGACAACGTGCCCGAGAGGCGCTTATTCGCCACTCTGAGCTCCGAAAGCGCACGCTTGAGCTGACGGTCATGCGAATACTGTTCTTCGATACTATGGAGCGCCACGAGAACACGCGGCGCACGGCGGCCAAAGATACGAGGCGGCGTAACCGAGCCGGCACAAACTAGGACGGGAATAAAGGAGCCGTCACTTAGCTTAAGCATCAACTCGCTCTCGGTACCATTGGTCTCAAAAGGAAGACGATGTTCTGTCGCGCGTTCAAATGCTGACGAGTACAAGAGATCTTTAACGTCCCCGTTAATCACATCGGAACGTTCCTCGCAGATCAAGTCGAGCAAGCGATTGTTTACATGCAAAATGGTTCCGTCGAGCTCGCAGATAATGACAGCATCGCTCGTAATATCGACCAATTGGGCAACGTCAACCCACTCATTGCGCTCAAGCGTTTCCATCGTGAACCTCACCGTCTATCGGTAACAAAAAAGCCTCCGAAGAGGCTTCTCAAATGCGATGGTGTCGGAGGCGGGACTTGAACCCGCATGACCAAAAAGCGGTCACTAGCACCTCAAGCTAGCGCGTCTGCCAATTCCGCCACTCCGACATGCTATATTGTTGATTCGCAGTTCGTTTTGTTGGACCCGCGCTTTCAACGAGGAAGATAATAACCTATGATTCGAGAACTGTGCAAGCACTTTTTTCAAAAAAGTTTACGAATTTGAAAATGCGCAGATAGATCTATATGTCCGGGCCGGAATGGGGGCAACTTCCCAACGCGTCCTCGGGCATGCGGTACATTTTGATTCGCGCTTCGCGCTACAAAATGTACCGCCCCCTGCGGAATGCGTTGGGAAGTTGCCCCCATTCCGGCCCTACAGCCACATACTCCAAGTACGATTCTCAAACATATACTGGGGCTGATGCAAATTTGGTGGCTCGGCTTTGCCGAGCCCTTATATAAGGAGGCCGGAGCTTAGGCTCCGGCCTCGCTCAATTTCTTATTAGATTAAGTGAGCGATCAAGGAATCGCCCCCCTGCAGTGGTAACACAGGGCCCGTGCTGGACTTAGTTTTCAGAACATTCCGCAGACCAGGAAACCCCCTTATCCGCAGCTCCGAAGGAGCAGGATAAGGGGGTTTCCATGGTCGAGGACGTTCTGAAAACTAAGTCCAGCACGGGCCCGAACGATAACAACCGACTACAGGTCGATGTGCGATTCCTTGATCGGGAACGGCTCGGCGAAGTGGCAGGCGCAGCAGTGGCCCGGAGCAACTTCCCTAAACTCGGGAAGCTTCTCGGAGCAGATGCCCTGCGCGATCGGGCAGCGCGTGTGGAAACGGCAGCCAGTCGGCGGATCCAGCGGTGACGGCGGATCGCCGGCGAGGATGATGCGCTTACGGGACTTTTGGATATCCGGATCGGGAACCGGCACGGCAGACAGCAGCGACTGCGTATACGGGTGGTGAGGCTCGCTATAGAGCGTCTTCCAGTCAGAAACCTCGACCACCTTACCCAGATACATAACGGCAACGCGATCGGAGATGTGCTGAACGACGGACAGGTCGTGGGCGATAAACAGATACGCCGTACCAAACTTGTCCTGCAGCTCCTTAAGCAGGTTCAGAACCTGGGCCTGAATGGACACATCCAGAGCGGATACCGGTTCGTCACAGATAATCAGCTTGGGCTTCAGCGCAAAAGCGCGGGCAATGCCGACACGCTGACGCTGGCCACCCGAGAACTCATGAGGATAGCGATTGATGTGCTCGGGGTTCAGTCCGACAACGTCGAGAAGCTCGCGGACGCGCTCAATGCGCTCCTCCTTGGTTCCCACGCCGTGAATGGTCATGGGTTCGGAGACGATCTCGCCGATGGTCATGCGAGGATTCAGCGAGGCATAAGGATCCTGGAAGATAAACTGCATCTCGCGACGCATATCCTTGATCTCATGCTTGCTCATTTCGGCAACATCTTTACCCTGGAAGAACACCTTACCGGCGGTCGGCTTGGTCAGGCGCATGATGGTGCGACCCGTAGTGGACTTACCGCAACCAGACTCACCAACCAGACCAAAGGTCTCACCAGGATAAATCTCAAAAGAGATATCGTTTACAGCAGAGACGACGCGCTTGGAAAAACGCTTGGCGAACATGCCGGACTCTGCGGAGAACTCCTTAGAGAGGTGCTCGACCTTCAGTAGCGGAGTGCGCTCGTTATTGTCTGCCATTTACGCCTCGCCTCCCTTCTTGGAATCCTTACGCGTGCGAGACGTCTCAGGGGCGTTCTTGAGGAACTCGGGGTCACCGGAATAATGACACGCAGAATAGTGGCCGGACTCGGTGACAAAACGCTCGGGGCGCTGCTTGCGGCACTTATCGGTCGCATAGGGGCAACGAGGCGAGAACACACAACCCTCGGGCAGGTTCATGAGCGAAGGCGGGTTGCCGTGAATCGGCGTAAGCGGCTTCTTCTCATCGATGGCCTGCTCCGGGATGGAGCGAATCAGGCCCCAGGTATAAGGGTGACGGCTCTCGTAGAAGATTTCCTCAGCAGTACCGAACTCGACGGGACGGCCGGCGTACATAACCATGATCTTGTCGGCCATATCGGCGACAACACCCAGGTCATGGGTAATCATGATGATGGCGTTGCCGTTCTTCTCCTGCATTTCCTGCATAAGCTCAATAATCTGAGCCTGAATGGTAACGTCCAGGGCAGTCGTGGGCTCGTCGGCAATCAGAATATCGGGATCGCAGGCAAGGGCCATGGCAATCATGACGCGCTGACGCATACCACCGGAAAACTGGTGCGGATACTCATTGACGCGTTTCTCGGGCTCGGGAATGCCAACGAGGTCCAAAAGCTCGGTGGCGCGCTTGAGCGCCTCCTGCTTGGAGTAGCCACGGTGCAGACGAAGGCCCTCACCCACCTGCTTGCCGATCTTATAGACCGGGTTCAAGGAGGTCATAGGATCCTGGAAGATCATCGCGATATCGTTGCCACGGATGTGCTGCATCTCTTCCTCGGTCATCTCGAGGATAGAACGACCGCGATAGCGAACGTCACCGCCCTCAATCTTTCCCGGAGGCATCGAGATAAGACCCATGATGGTCATGGCGGTCACGGACTTACCGGAGCCGGACTCACCGACGACACCCAGGGTCTCGCCACGATCGAGCGTGTAGGACACACCATCGACAGCGCGAACGACGCCATCCTCGGTGTGGAAATACATCTTAAGGTCATCAACCTCGAGCAGATGCTGGCCCTCGGGAACCGGCTGGTCCTTCAGGTCCACATAGTTCTTGTTCTTCTTCATCCTTATGCGTCCTTCATCTTGACGTCGAGGGCGTCGCGCAGACCGTCACCCAGCAGGGTGAAGGCGAGCACCGTCGAGAGAATTGCCAGACCGGGCATGATCATCATCCAGGGAGCAGTCAGAAGATACTGCTGGCCGTCCTGAATCATGGAGCCCCACGAAGGCGTAGGCGGAATAACGCCCATGCCGAGGAAGGACAGAGCGGACTCGGTCAGAATGGCGCCACCAATGTTCATAGTCGCGTAGACCACGATGGAGGCAACGGAGTTCGGGAAGATGTGACGCACGACGATACGAGCATCAGATGCACCCATCGCGCGCGCAGCGTCAACATAGTCGTTTTCCTTGACCGTCAAGATCGCGGATCGGAAGACGCGCGCAATCGAAGGCCAGCCAAGAATACCGATGGCGATAAAGACGTTCTGAAGACCACGGCCGATAACGGCGATCATGGCGACAACGAACAGCACGTACGGGAACGCAAGGAAGATGTCCGCACAGCGCATGATGATCGTATCCCAGATGCCGCCGTAGAAACCGGCCAGAGCGCCCATGACCAGACCAATCACCGTGGAGATCGCAGTGGCCATAATGCCGACGGACAGCGAAACGCGTGCACCGTAGATAACGCGGACGAGAATGTCACGGCCAAGGGAGTCGGTGCCAAACGGGTGCTCTGCACACGGAGCCAGCAGCGACGTCTCGGCCATGGTGGTCGAATCGGAAGCCGTCGGCGAACCGAGCCAGGGCTTAGCCCACAGATCTGCGGTCAGGGCAACCACAACGACGATAATGATCCAGCAGACACCGATAACGGCGAGCTTGTTCTTACGAAGACGCTTAAAAGCGTCGCCCCACAGCGTGCGAGACTTGGCGGGAGCAGATGCGGCCATGGTGGCGGTAGCCTGCTCCTGAGACTGAGAATCAGTTTCCTGCATGAGACGTACCTCCCTTAGGCCTTATCCGACGGACCGCCAAGGCGGATGCGCGGGTCGAGGAATGCATAGCTAATGTCGACGAGCAGGTTGATCACCATGACGACGACGACGATGAGCGTAACGCCGCCCATAACGATGGGCCAGTCACGCATGCTAATGGCGCGATAGACCTCATAGCCGATACCGGGCCAGTTAAAAACCGTCTCGGTCAGGATGGCGCCCGAAAGCATGGCACCAAAGTCGACACCAATATAGGTAACGACGGGGATGAGTGCATTCTTAAGCGCATGCTTGATGATGATCGCGCGATTGGAGAGACCCTTGGCCTTTGCCGTACGGATGTAATCCTGGCTCATGACGTCAAGCAGCTGCGAGCGCATAATGCGGGCGGCATAAGCGGTCGAAACCGAAGCCAGCGTAATGGTCGGAAGCACATAGTGCATCCAATCCTGATACTGAGAACTGGAACCACCGGCACCCGAGATCGGCATGGAGAATGCACCGCCCGTGGCGTCCTTGAGAATGACGCCAAAGAACAGCTGCAGCAACATACCGAGCCAGAAGGCCGGGACGGCAACGAGGATCGACGTGGTGAGCGTTACCAAAATATCCCAGAAGGAATAACGCTTTACCGCCGAAATGATACCCGCACCGATACCCATGATTGCCTCGAGTACGATGGCGCATGCGGCAAGTTTGACCGTATACGGATACTTCTGGGCAAAGATTTCCGTAACCGGCAGCTTGCGCTGATAGGAATTACCCAGATCGCCATGAAGCAGGCCGTTCATGTAATACAAGTAACGGTCCACGAGCGACGTTTGAACGGGGTCGCCGTTCTCGTCAAGGATCGCGTTGCCGTCCTCGTCCGATTGGACCAGGTGATAGCGGACGCGAAGCTGAAGCTCCACCTCGGGGGACAGAGCCTTGTCTCCACCGATCAGCTTGATCGGATCTCCCGGCACGATATTCTGGAGGGCGAACAGAATCAGCGTAACGCCCAAAAATACCGGGATGAACTGAAGCACACGTTTAACGATGTACTTACCCATACCACTCCCCTATCTAGGGATTAACCTAAATGGGATGCCGATCGCCAGACCGGCATCCCAAAATTACCATCAGCCAGTTTACCCCAGGTTAGGGAGAACTGTATGTTTCCCATGAGGTCTACGTAAATACTTGACCCTCACGGAAGCTGCAAAACTCTTAGGCGAGCTCAGCGGTACCCAGATCGGCGTGCTTCTGCGGATCGACATAGAGGTACTTGATGCGATCGGAGCCGGCGATGGTGTGCGTGTAGAACATCAGCGGGATGACCGGGCAGTCAGCAGCGACCATTGCGTCGGCCTCCTGCATCTTAGCGACGCGCTCTTCGTCGTCAATCGTGGTACGGGCCTCGTCGACCTTGGCGTCGAACTCGGGGTTGTTGTAACCAGAACGGTTGTCGCCACCGAGGGAGTCGGAGTGGAACAGCGGATACAGGAAGTTGTCCATGATCGGGTAGTCGGCAATCCAGCCCAGACGACCGAACTGATAGTTGAGGTTCTGGTACTGCTCGAGCAGGGCAGACCACTCGGGGGTATCGGAGACGGCGGTAATGCCAACCTTGGCAAGGTCACCGATGATGGACTCCATGATCTCCTTGTGGCCACCGTCCTGGTTGTAGGACAGAGTCACGTTAATGCCACGATCACCGTTGGCGTCAGCGGGAGCAACCTTGTCGAGGTACTCGTTAGCCTTGTCGACGTCGTAGGCGCAGAACTCCCATGCGCCCTCCTTGTAGCCATCGATGCCCGGAGGAACAATGCCGTCAGCGGGGGTGCGGGTACCCTTGAAGATGGTCTTGCAGATGGCCTCACGGTTGATGGCCAGGGAGATACCCTTACGCAGATCGGCGTTGTTGAACGGCTCGGCCGTGGTGTTGCAGGTCAGGTAGTAGGTGGAAGGCTCGGCGCCGAGCAGCATGCGCTCGCCGTCGCCCATGGTGTAGCCGTCCTTGGACTCGCCGCGATCCTTCTTGGCGGCGTCGATCTGAGCAACGGGAACGTCGCAGATGTCAAGGTTACCGGCCTGGAACTCCTTGTAAGCGGTCTCCACGTCCTTGATGACCTGGAAGTGGATGCCATCGATTTTGGCCTTGTCGCCATAGTAATCGTCGAACTTCTTGAGGTTGATCTCCTGACCATCCTCCCACTTACCGTCCATCATGAACGGGCCGTTACCGATCGGGGCAAGGTAGAAGCTCTTGACATCGGACTCGGCGCACTCGGGAACCGGGGACAGAGCCGGATGAGAGGCGACGAAGGGGAAGTCGGCGTAAGCGGAAGTCAGCTTGACGACGAGGGTCTCATCGTCAGGGCAGGTAACACCGCTGAGCTCAGTAGTGTTACCGGCAAGCAGATCGTCATAGCCCTCGACCATGGAAAGGTGATAGGAGACCTCGGAAGGACCATACTCTTTAGCGACAGCGGACTTGGTGCTGACCAGACGCTCCCAACCGAGCTTGAAGGACTTGGAGGTAACGTCATCACCGTTGTGGAACTTGGCCTTCTTGATCTTGAAGGTAAACTCGGTGGCGTCGTCGTTGGCCTCGAAGGACTCGCAAGCCAGCGGAACGATCTCGCCCTTCTCGGCGTCATAAGAGGTTAGAGCGTCAAAGAGCTGGTACTCGACCTGAGTGCCCTGGTCCTCCTGGACATTGTAGGGGTCGATGCAGACCGGGTTATTGATGTAGAAGTTCAGCGTCGAACCGGACTCAGAACCGGAAGCGTCGCCGCCCTTCTTGCCGCATGCGGCAAGAAAAGCCATGGAGCTCGCAGCAAGGGTACCGCCGACAAAGGCTCGACGACCCATAACGGGCTGGTGGAACATAGAATCAGCCATGCCATCCTCCTTATGAGATAGGACAAAGAAATGTTCAGTCGGACATATGTCGAGACAATCCGATCCGAACTATCGAAACGCCGCCCGTTGCTATGGCTGGTTATGCACAACAGGCCAACGTTTTCAATACAGTAGCGCATTTTATGCACGGTTTGGGGCTAATTCCGGTTAACGGTCGAGAATTTCTTTAGTTGGGCGCAGTATGTGGTGATATTCTGGCTCTGTTACAAGTCTGTAAACAAAAAGGGCCCCGTACATGCGGGACCCTTTTTAATTTTTTTATGCGACTCGTGCTTAGTAGCCCACGATGCCCTGCGGGAAGAAAAACATGCAGAGCACGACGCACACGGCAAACACGACAGCCATGATGACGGTCAGGCGGTCAAGGTTCTGCTCCATAACGCCCGTGGCAGAGCTGGAGTTATACAGCGAGCTGGCGATCATATCCGAAACGCCGGTGCCCTTACCGGAATGCATCAGGACGAGAATCGTCAGCGCCACGGCAGAGACAGCCCAAACTACAAACAGCAGAATCTGAAACGGACCCATAGAGAAGCTCCTTAATAGAACAATTCAAACTCCAGTACTGTACCACAACCCCCGACACTCCCCACCTGCCATTTGGGGACGAGGTAGAAATGGCAAAAATACCAAAAAAGGGGGTTGACCATATTCGGGCAACCCCCTTGCAAAGAAACGCTTGGCGTTTTCTCTTAGGCCTCGGTCGCGAGCACGCGGCCCGTCATCTCGGCGGAAGGCTCCAGACCAGCCATGGTGAGCATAGTCGGGGCGATATCGGAAAGTCGACCGTCCTCGATACCGGTGAGCTGTGCCTTCTCATCAACGATGATGAACGGCACGCGGTTGGTGGTGTGAGCCGTAAACGGATGCTTGGAACCGTCGGAAGCAACGTCAAACATGTGATCGGCGTTGCCGTGGTCGGCGGTAATCAGCGCAAAGCCGCCCTTAGCGAGAATCGCCGGGACAACCTTGGACAGGGCATCGTCAACAGCCTCGACGGCCTTAACGGCCGCGTCGAAGACACCGGTGTGACCAACCATGTCGCAGTTCGCGAAGTTCACGATGTAGAAATCAGCGCGGTCCTCGTTGATGGCAGCGACGAGCTTCTCGGTAACCTCGGGAGCGCTCATCTCGGGCTGCAAATCGTAGGTAGCAACCTTGGGGGAAGCGACGAGCACGCGCTCCTCGCCCTCCTTGGGCTCCTCGATGCCGCCGTTAAGGAAGAACGTCACGTGGGCGTACTTCTCGGTCTCGGCGGTGTGCAGCTGCCTCAGGCCATTGGCTGCGATTACGTCGGCCAGAACGTTCTCGGGGAACGTCTTGGGGAAGGCGACCTCGACGTCAAACGTCGGATCGTATTCGGTCATCGTTACAAAGTGCGAGAGCTTGATCTGCTCGCGCTCAAAGCCGTCGAACTCCTTGTCCGTGAACACGCGGGTCATCTGACGAGCGCGGTCGGGACGGAAGTTGAAGAAGATGGCCGCGTCGCCCTCGTGGATGCCCTCGTTGTGGGCAGCGAACGGCTCAACGAACTCATCGCCGCGCGGATCCTTCTCGTAGTAGGCCTTGATACCGGCAACGGGGTCGGTATCGGCATCGGACGCATTGACCATGACGTCGTAGGCGCGCTCGATGCGCTCCCAACGGTTGTCGCGGTCCATGGCCCAATAACGGCCCGAGACGGTAGCAACGCGAGCGTCGCAACCAGTCTCCTCGGAGATCTTGGCCAGGAAGGCGCAGAACTCGCTCATGTAGCCGGCACCGGACTGCGGATCGACGTCGCGGCCATCCATAAAGGCGTGAACGCGAACGGTCTTAATGCCATACTGGGCAGCCATCTTGACCAGGGCCTCGACATGGTTCATGTGAGAATGAACACCGCCGGGGCTCATGAGGCCCATGAGGTGCAGGGTCTTGCCCTCGGCCTTGACGTCATCCATAGCCTTGACGAAAACCTCGTTCTTGGCGATGGAGCCGTCCTTGATGGCGTTATTGATGCGCGAAAGCTCCTGAAACACGATGCGGCCGGCACCGATGTTGAGGTGACCCACCTCGGAGTTGCCCATCTGGCCGTCGGGAAGGCCCACGTCCTCGCCCGAAGCACCGAGCGTGGTGTGAGGATACTTCTCGTACAGGCTATCGAGGAAGGGCGTCTTGGCGGCAGCGACGGCGTTCTCGCCGTCGGCCGGAGCCAAGCCGCAGCCATCCATGATGATTAGGAGTGCAGGAAGATGACGCTGTGCCATATGCCCTACTCGCCTGCCTTGACGACCATAGAGGCGAAGTCGGCAGCCTTGAGCGAAGCGCCGCCCACGAGGGCGCCGTCAACGTCGGGCTTGGCAACAAGCTCGGCGATGTTGGCGGGCTTGGCGGAGCCACCATAAAGAACGCGGATGCCGTTGGCGAGCTCCTCGCCGAACATCTCCTTGAGGGTCTCACGGATAGCGCCGCAGACCTCCTGAGCGTCCTCGGCGGTAGCGGTCTTGCCGGTGCCGATGGCCCAGATGGGCTCGTAGGCGACGACGACCTGCTTGGGGCAGGTGATCTCAAGACCCTCGAGACCAGCCTTGACCTGGTTCACGACATGCTCGACATAGGTGCCGGCCTCGCGAACCTCAAGGGACTCACCGCAGCAGAAGACGGGAACAAGACCGGCGGCAACGAGAGCCTTAGCCTTCTTGTTCTGGTCCTCATCGGTCTCGTGGAAGTAGTCACGACGCTCGGAGTGGCCGATGATGCAGTAGGTGCAGCCAGCGGACTTGAGCATGTCGCAAGAGGACTCACCGGTGAAGGCACCCTTGGCCTCCCAGTACACGTTCTGTGCACCGAGGGCGATGGGGGCAGCCTGAATGCGGTCATGAACCGTAGTAATGTCGATGGTCGGAGGGCAGACGAGCACCTCGACGCCAGCCGGAACCTCGGGCAGAGCCTGGGCCAGCTCGTCGGCGAGCTTGGCAGCCTCGGCGACGTCGTTGTTCATCTTCCAGTTACCAGCGATAAGAAGGGTGCGATTAGGCATCGAGAAGCGCCTCCACTCCGGGCAGGGCCTTACCCTCGACGAGCTCCATGGAAGCGCCACCGCCGGTGGAGATCCAGCTCATCTTGTCGGCCAGGTTAAACTTGTTGACGGCTGCGACGGAATCGCCACCACCGATGATCGAGGTGCAATCAGCCTCGGCGACAGCCTCGGCGATAGCCTGGGTGCCGTGAGCGAAGTTGTCGAACTCAAAGACGCCCATGGGGCCATTCCAGAATACGGTCTTGGCGCCCTTGACGGCCTCGGCGTAGAGCTCCTCGGTCTTGGGGCCGATGTCCATGCCCTCACGGTCGTCGGGGATAGCGTCGGAAGCGACAACCTCGGGGACAGCGTCCTCGCCAAAGTGGTCGGCAACACGGTTGTCGATGGGGAGCAGGATCTTGACGCCCTTCTCCTCGGCCTTCTTGAGCATCTCGCCAGCGCGCTCGACCCAGTCCTCTTCCTTGAGGGACTGACCGACGGTCATGCCCTGAGCCAGGAAGAAGGTATAGGCCATGCCGCCACCGATAATCAGGGTGTCGGCGGAGTCGATAAGGTGATCGAGAACGCCGATCTTGGAGGAAACCTTGGAACCGCCGACGATGGCGACGAAGGGACGCTCGGGTTCGGCGAAGATACCGGTCAGCGTGTCGACCTCCTTCTCCAGAAGGAAGCCAGCGACTGCGGGCAGGTAAGCGGCGGGACCCACGACGGAACCCTGGGCGCGGTGAGCGGTGCCGAAGGCGTCGAGGACGAAGACGTCGCCATAGGAAGCGAGGGTCTTGGCGATCTCGGGATCGTTCTTCTTCTCACGCTTGTCAAAACGGACGTTCTCGAGAACGAGGACCTTGCCCGGCTCGACGGCGGCGACGGCCTCGGCGGCCTTCTCGCCATAAGTGTCGGCGACAAAAGCAACATCGAGACCAGAGAGCTCAGCGAGCTTCTTGGCGACGGGCTCGAGGGAAAGCTCGGGCTGGAAGCCGGTGCCCTCGGGACGGCCGAGGTGGCTCATGAGGATAACGCGAGCATTGTGCTCAACGAGATAGTTGATGGTGGGCAGGGCAGCCTTGATACGGGTGGTGTCGCCAACGACGCCATCCTTGATAGGCACGTTGAAGTCAACGCGGACGAGAACGCGCTTGTCGTCGACATCGATGTCGCGGACGGTCTTCTTGGTAAAGGCCATGTTTGCTTCTACCTTTCGTACGTGTCTGCCTCCCATTACGGCAGACGATTTCTTATAAAAAGGGCGCGACCTTAGGGTGTAAGCCCTATAAGGCCGCGCCCTTTTTTAGACGCTCAACGAGCTATTCGCTAAAAGCCAAATTAAGCAACGAACTTCTCGAAGTACTTGATGGTGCGGACCATCTGAGAGGTGTAGGAGTTCTCGTTGTCGTACCAAGAGGTAACCTGAACGAGGGTCTGGCCGTTGCCGAGGTCAGAGCACATGGTCTGAGTGGCGTCGAAGATGGAGCCATGGGTCTCGCCGATGATATCGGTGGAGACGATGTCGTCCTCGTTGTAAGCGAAGGTCTCGGAGATGGTGGCAGCGTAGGCCTTCATAGCGGCGTTGACCTCGTCGGCGGTAACCTTCTTGTCAACGACAGCGTAGAGGTTGGTGAGGGAGCCGGTCGGCGTCGGGACGCGCTGGGCGGCACCGATGAGCTTACCGTTGAGCTCGGGGAGAACCAGGCCGATAGCCTTGGCAGCACCGGTGGTGTTGGGGACGATGTTGACGGCGCAGGCGCGGCTACGACGCTTGTTGCCCTTGCGCTGCGGGCCGTCGAGCGGCATCTGGTCGCCAGTCCAGGCGTGAATGGTGGTCATGATGCCGGACACGATGGGAGCGAAGTCGTTCAGACCCTTGGCCATCGGGGCGAGGCAGTTGGTGGTGCAGGAAGCAGCGGAGATGATGTTGTCCTCAGCGGTCAGCGTCTCATGGTTGACGTTGTACACGATGGTGGGCAGATCGCTGCCGGCCGGAGCGGAGATGACGACCTTCTTGGCACCAGCGTTGATGTGGGCCTGAGCCTTAGCCTTGCTGGTGTAGAAGCCAGTGCACTCGAGAACGACGTCGACGTCGAGGTCGCCCCAAGGCAGGTTGTTGGCGTCGGCCTCCTTGTAGATCTTGATCTCTTTGCCGTCAACGGTGATGGAATCCTCGCCAGCGACGACCTCGTGATCGCGAGCATAGTTGCCCTGCGTGGAGTCGTACTTCAGCAGGTAAGCGAGCATATCGGGAGAGGTGAGGTCGTTGATAGCGACGATCTCGGAGCCCTCATGACCGAACATCTGACGGAAGGCCAGACGACCGATGCGACCGAAGCCGTTAATAGCAACCTTTACTGCCATTGTGTCTCCTTTCGTAAGGCCCCCGCAAGCTACAGCGCCCGCCGTTGAGGCCCACAAACTAACCACTCGCCTAATATACCTTTTTTTTGACTTGAATTTCACGAGAATGCTCGAAATTGAAAATCAAATTTGCTTTAAAACGTTTTAAAGCATAAAACAGCAGTTCAAGTACTATATAAACTGCCGCTTTAAACTACCTGTTCGCTTCAATGAGCTTTTCAAGACGCAAAACACGGTGATATAGGGCCGACTTTGACAAAGGAGGGTCGGCCATCTCCCCCAAATCTCGCAGTGAGAGATCGGGATAGCGCTCACGTAAGTCACAAAAGGCCGCCAAGGCATCCGGGAGCACATCGCGCATGCCGCGTCGCTCAAGCTCCTCGATAAGCGCGAGCTGATGTTGGGCAGCGCCGGCGCTTCTCGTCTGGTTGGCCAGCTCAGCATTCACGCGACGATTTACGTCGTTTTTCACCAACTTGACCGCACGGGCTTCCTCGATTTCGGCAACGCTGCGCTTGGCACCAATCAATTTGAGCAAATGCTCAATCTCCTCGGCGCTCTTGATGTACACGGCATATGATCCTCGCCGGGCGTTGACGCGAGCATGAACCCCGACCTGCTCCAACAGGTCGCAAAGCCCCTTGGCGTATTGTTCGCCCTGCACCGCAATCTCCAGGTGAAAATCGCCACGCGGGTCTGCCACAAAGCCGCCGGCAATCAAAGCGCCGCGAATGTAGGCGAGCCTGCAGCAGGGCCGGGCGACGATATGGCGCGGCACACCGGCGACGAGCCCTCCCCTGCGGTCGAGAATGCCCAGCAGAACCAAAGCCTTATCGAGGTCGGGCTGGTCGGGCAAGGTGATGAGATAGTTTCGCACCTTATGCAAGACCGACTTGCGAACGGTAAACTCCGTTTTGAGCTTGAGGATGCGGTGCGTCAGCGTAATCATCGTGCGTGCAACGGCACCCGTCTCGGTCGCAACCGTCAAACGGTACCGACCAGAGCCCGCCAGCGAAAGCGTGCCACTCACACGTGTAAGAGCGGCAAGTGTCGACAGATCGCAATATTCACATTCGGGTTCGCAGCGCGCAAGCTCGTCACGCACCTCGGCGGTAAACGACATTCAAACCTATGCTTTCGTATTGGCACGCGACAAGTCGCGGTGAGAAATGCTCACGTGATACTGAGCACCTTCCAGGTATCGGGCCGTAGCCTCTGCAATGGCAACGCTGCGGTGCTGGCCGCCCGTACAGCCGATGGCAATGGAAAGCTGCGGCTTGCCCTCCGCGATATAACCCGGCATGACCGTATCGAGCAACTGCGTCCAAACCTTCCAGAACTCCTGCGTCTTGGGATGGTCCAGGACAAAGTCGGAGACCTTCTTATCGAGGCCGGTCAACGTGCGCATCTCGGGGTCGTAGAATGGATTAGGCAGGAAGCGAACATCGATCATGATGTCTGCCTCGACGGGCATACCATGCTTAAAGCCAAATGAGAAGACGTGGACGTCCATGAGCTGCTGGTCGGACAGCTCTGAAAAAGCCGCACGCAGCTTATTGCGTAAAGCAGAGGTACGAAGGCGGCTCGTATCGATGATCATATCGGCTCGGTCGCGCACGCCCTGGAGTTGTAAACGCTCGCGCTGGATGGCGTCGGCCGTGGTCTCCCCCGGCTTCGCAATGGGATGACGGCGGCGGTTTTCGCTGTAGCGGCGAATCAGCACCTCATCAGATGCATCGAGAAACACAATGTCACAGCTCATCTCGCGCTCTTCCAAGGCGGCAACGGCGTCAAGCAGCTCGTCAAACAGGCCTTGGCTGCGAAGGTCACAGGTAACAGCAAGATGTCTACCCACACCCGTATTGATGCCAACAAGCTCTGCGAGCTGCGCAATCAGGCGCGGAGGCAGGTTGTCGATACAAAAATAGCCCATGTCCTCAAACACATGCATGGCTTGCGTTCGGCCCGATCCGGACATTCCGGTGATGATGACGATATCGGGAATGCGCTCCGTGCGCTCCGCCGCATCCATGGCATCTCCCTTTTGCATGTGCTGCCTCCTAAAATAAGCGCAGGACCCGGCCAGCGGATCCCGCGCGATCAATTGCCTTAGTTGAGTATACCGCCCCAAGCGGATACGAGGCCCGTCTTACGCCTCAAGCGCAGCCTTGAACCAACTCGTAATACTTGTGGGGTGCGTAATGGCAGTGCCAACGACAACGGCCCAGGCGCCGGCGTCAATCGCGGCGCGAGCCTCCTCGGGCGTATGCACACGACCCTCGCAAATAATGGGAAGACCGGGGAACTCCTCGGTTGCCTGGCGCAAAAGCGGCAGGTCGGGGCCGTCTGCCATGGTGCAATCGATGGCGGCGACGCCATGCGAAAGCGTAGTGGAAACCAAATCGAAGCCCATGTCGACCGCGCGGCGGATATCCTCGATCGTGGCGCAGTCCGCCATCAGAAGCACGCCCTCCTCGTGCAGCGGACGAAAAGTGTCCTCGAGCGACTTGCCATCGGGGCGCGGACGATCGGTGGCGTCAATCGCCACGATGTCAGCACCGGCAGCAACGCAGGCGCGGGCGTGACGCAGCGTCGGCGTGATGTAAACGCCCTCGTGTCCATCCTTCCACAGGCCGATAACAGGAACCTCACAACGACCCTTAATGGCAGCAATGTCGGCAAGGCCCTGGCAACGAATGGCGGCGGCGCCTCCGAGTTCGCAAGCGCGAGACATTTGAGCCATGGTCTCGGGCGTACGAAGCGGCTCGCCCATATACGCCTGAACGCTCACGATGAGCTTACCCTTCAGGGATTGAATTAAAGGATCGACGGTCATAAGGCTATAACCTTTCTCAGAACAGCCTCCCGAGGCGTGTCGTCTCGGGAGGCTCCTACAGCAGATACGTTTACTTTAACGAGGCAAGAAGATGCTCGGCGGCACCGATAAGCGGTGCGTCGCCCTCCAGAGAACCGATGAGGATCGGCGTGTCCTGAAGCGGATCGAGCGCCTGGCTGGCATAGCCCTCGTGTACCGAATCCTTCCACGTCTGCGAACGCCAATCGGGTCCCTGGTGAATTACGCCACCCGAAAGCACGATGACCTCTGGATCCAGAATGTTGGCGAGCGAGCCCAAGCTAGCGCCCAATGCAAAGCCGGCATCGTGGATGACCTCGGTCGCCTTTGCGTCACCCGCGCGGCACAGGTCGTTCACGTCGCGGCCAACCGAGGGACGGCTGGGGTCAACGCGACCGAAGCGCTCGTCGTACATGCGCCCAATCGACGTACCCGAAGCCACCGACTCCAGATGGCCGGAACGCCCGCAGGCGCAGGGAATGCCGGCGGCAGCCGAGCACTCGATGTGGCCCATATGGCCGGCAGCACCATGGAAGCCCTGCATCACGCGGCCGTTCTCGACATATGCGCCTCCGATACCCGTGCCGATGCCCAGACACAAGACGGAGAACTTGCCCTTGCCGACGCCCCAATGGGCCTCACCCAGAGCATGAGCCTGCACGTCGCCTACAACGGCAACGGGAAGACCGAGGTCCTCGCGCAGACGCGGCCCCAACTGAACGCCGGACCAGCCGGGCATGATCTCGTTGGCATACGCGATGGCGCCCGTCTTGGGATCGACGACGCCAGCGGCACCGATACCGACGCCAAGGACCTCGACATCGGGATTCGCCTCGAGAGCGGCCTTGATGGACGCCTCGATACGCTGGAAGACGGCCTCACCGCCCTCTTGGGCCTCGGTGGGAACCTCAGCCTCAAATACGGGATGGGGCACGCCGCCATCAGCCGGATATTCCATAATGGCGGTCGCAATCTTGGTGCCACCGATATCAACGGAGCAGATGTACTTGTTCTCCATGTCGCTCTCCTTAGGAGATAAAAACAACTACAGGAAATAAAGGCGGTGTTATCGCCGCAGCTTGCTAAAGGCTTCCCGAGTGCCCGGGGTTGGGGTGAAAGCGGTCGGGCATTGACCTAATGGGTCACGCTCGATCGCTTGAGCCCCAAGATCGGGTGCCCGGGAAAGCTTTACAGGAGACCGTTGTCCTGGAGGACCTTCCTAATCGCCTCGACGTTCTCGCCGGTCATGGCCTTCACCGGGCGCGGCATGGTCGGGCTGTCGAAAATGCCCATGAGGTTCATAGCGGTCTTGAAGGCGCCAACGCCACCGGCATAGCCCTGGACGCCCGAGGTGACGTCCCAGATGTGCGAAATCTCATTGAGGCGATCCTGCTCGGCTTTGACGGTAGCCCAGTCACCAGCCTGAGCGGCCTTCCACTGACGCACGTAGCCCTCGGGCTCAACGTTGGCGAGACCCGGGACAGAGCCGTCGGCGCCACCAAGGTAGGCACCGTCGACGACGACCTCATGGCCGGTGAGGATGCTCATCGGATGGCCGTTCTTCTCGTTCTCCTGAACGAGGTAGCGGAACGAGACGTCGTCACCCGAGGAATCCTTGACGCCAGCAAGGACGCCCTCGGCGCCGAGCTTTGCAAGGAGCTTCCAGGGGAGCTTGGTGTGAACGCACACGGGAATGTCATAGGCAAAGATGGGCAGGTCGAGCTCCTCGTGCAGGATGCGGAAATGCTCCTCGACCTCGGTCATGCCCTGCAGGGCATAGAACGGGCAGGTGGCAACGAGCGCATCGGCGCCCAGCTCCTGAGCAACCTTACCGTGCTCAATCATGCGCTCGGTCTCGGTATCGATGATGCCGACCAGAACAGGAACGCGGTGGTCGACGATTCGAACGGCCTCGGCGATGATCTGTCGACGACGCTCGTCGGTGGAGAAAACGACCTCACCCGAAGAGCCCAGGAAGAACAGGCCATCGACGCCGGCGTCGATCATGCGGTTGATGCTGCGCTCAAAGGAGGCAACGTCGAGCTGGTGATCTTCGGTATCGGGAACAACGACGGGAGGAATAACGCCGGTGAATTTCTGAGTTGCCACAAGAATCTCCTTAGTTGTCTGGCGGGTGGCCCTATGCCGCCCACTCTTGTTGGCAGTGTCCAGGCCGTCTAGGCCAAAGAACACAGGTAGAACGCTTGGTTAAAGAAGTCGACGACTTCGTTTTCGAACGCATTGATGCGTTCGTGAGCATATTTGGCATAGATAATATGCCTCCGGTCACACTCAAGACCGTTGAATACGGCAAACTGGCCCTTGGGATCGCTCACGGCATCCATGAGCGATGTACCCATGAGTACCGATCCGCGCACCCGAGACGACAGCGCTTCGAGGCCGCCGGGAAGCGGATTGGCAACCGCCGTGCAGGCAAGGCCCCGCTCGTCCAGAGCAGAAACCGCCAGCGCGACTCCACCGCCAAGGCCCTCGCCCCATGCAAAGATGCGGTCGGGGTCCATGCCATCAAGATTGCGCGCGACCTTTGCCATTGCACAGCCCCAGCGGACGCGTTCAACAAAAACGGGCGAGGTAACCCCCTGCTGCAGCTCGCTGAGCCCAATCACATCGTCGTCCAGCGCAAGCACGGCATATCCCATGGCGGCAAACCTCGTCATGTGATGCCATCCACGTACGGGTCGGTCGATGTCGTGAAACATCAGGCATAGCGGCACAAGCTCGGATGCCCGGGCGCAACCTGAGGGCTCAATCAAACGGCCGTGTACGACTTCCCCGGCAAGTTCAAAGGAAACCTCGGAGTAGCGCGCGCACGGATTGGCGAAATCAATCGCCGTGACAGTCAGTCCGCAAACCTCAAGGTCCGAAGCGGCTGCCTCCAACTCGGAAACATCCGCCAAGGCATCGCCGCGCCAATCACGGAAATCGGAGAGCCTTGACGAAACCGTCCCAGAGATCCCCGCAAGCTCGGGGTCAATCAGCTCATTGACATTGCTCTCGCACTTAGACATGAGCCTCCCCTTCCTTGCAGAAAAACGGAATGATCAGATCGTCAAAATCCTGAATCTCCTCGTGGCCAAAGCCCTCAAAGAACTCATGGCGCTTCTCACAGGTCAGGTTGTTGTAGACCGCAAACTGCGTCGCCGGTGGACAGACGATATCGGCCGTTCCCGTGCCAAACAGCACGGGGCATTTGACCATGGGGGCAAAGTTCTTGGAATCGAAATACGCCAGCTTGGCATAGGCTTCGTCAATACGAGTCGAGTCCTCGTCAAACCAGCGAGACCAATAGCGTAGGCCCTCGTAGGCAATGTCGTCGGCATCCAAATCCCAGACCAGGCGGAAATCCGACAGGAAAGGATAGAGAATGGCGGCACGATTGATAAGCTCGCTGTTAAGCGCGCAGGTCGCAATGCCCAAGCCACCGCCCTGCGAGGCACCGTTCACAAAAACACGGGCAAGATCGATGCCCTCGAGCTCGCGAACAATGCGGCACAGAATGCGGATATCCTGATGCAAGCGTACGTAGTAGAGATTGGCCGGGTCGCCGTCGATACCGGCAACGATATGCCCGGCAACCGTTGTGCCTTCAAATCCACCAATATCCGCGGAGGGGCCACCCTGACCGGGGCAGTCGAGGGCGACAAGTGCCATGCCCATACCCGCAAACGATGCCTGCTCGAACCAGCTGCGGCTTGCGCCCGGATAGCCGTGGAACTGTAGCACCAGCGGCACGGACTCGTCCGAAACCGGCTTGAGATACTTGGCATGCAGGCGGGCGCCACACATGCCGGTATACCAGAGGTCAAAAAACTGGCAGGTCGCAGCATTGGCAATCGATGCCGCCTCGACCGAATAGTCGATCTCGACGGCGTCAGCCTCGGCCATGCGGTCGTTCCAAAAGAGATCGAAATCTGATGGACGAGGCATGGCGCCCCGATAACCACCAAATTGCTGTTGTAGCTCCTGAGCGCTTGGCATGGCTCGTGAACCCAACCTTTCGAAATCGCAACGAGGGTGCGCCCGGCAAGGGAGCCGGGCGCACAGGAGGGAAAGCGAACCTACTCGCCAAGCTTGGGATGCAGCAGCGACGGCGCAGCACCGAGCAGCATCTTGGTGTAGGGGTCCTGCGGGTTCTGGAAGACCTGCTTGGCCTCGCCCTGCTCGACGATCTTGCCGCCGTTCATGACGATGATGTCGTCAGAGATGTAGCGGACCGTCTGGATGTCATGGCTAATGAACACCATAGCCAGGCCGAGCTCCTTCTTAAGATCGGTCAACAGGTTGAGGATCTGCGCGCGGACCGAAACGTCCAGAGCCGAGGTGGGCTCGTCGGCGATGATGGCGTCAGGGTTCAACGACAGGGCACGGGCAATTGCCACGCGCTGGCGCTGACCGCCCGAAAGCTGGCCGGGAAGAACCTCGGCGGCAGAGCTGGGCAGACCGGTGAGTTCCAGGAGTTCCTTAACGCGCTTCTCCTGCTCGGCCTCGGTACCCAGGTTGTGGACGCGCATGGGGTCGAGCAGCTGCTCACGAACGACCATGCGAGGGTTGAGTGCCGTCGCGGGGTTCTGGAACACGACCGAGATGACGCGGCCCATGTGACGACGATCCTCGGCAGTACGCTTGGTGACGTCCTTGCCCTTAAAGTAGACCTTGCCACTCGTGGGGGCCTGCAGGCCGCACATGACATTAGCAGTGGTGGACTTGCCGCAACCGGACTCGCCGACGATGCCGATCGTCTGACCGGGCATGAGCTTAATGGTCACGCCTTGGACGGCATGAACCAGATTGGGGTGCAGGATCGAACCGGTACGGGTCCTAAAGGTGACGTGGACATCGTCAAGGAAGATAATCGGCTCGACGCCGTTGACCGCAGTCTCGCTCATCTACATCACCTCCGCATGAGGGGTCAAACCATTTGCCTTGAGCACCTCATCGGGGAGCTCGGAATAGAAGTGCTCGGTGCCGGGCACGCGCTTGAAGACCGGACGGGTGTCCAGGCCGATGTGCGGATGGCTTGAGCGGGGCGCGAAGCGATCGCCCTTGGGGAAATCGCGCGGGCTGGGGACGGCGCCGGGCACCTGGTGCAGGCGGCCCGAACCGCTCTCGATGGACAGAACGGAACCCAGAAGACCGCGGGTGTACTCGTGAATCGGGTTGGTGAGCAGCTCCTTGGTGGGCGCCTGCTCGATAACCTGACCGGCGTACATAACCGTGATGTTATGGGCGACCTCGGCGACCAACGCCAGGTCATGCGAAACGAAGATCATGGCAAAGCCGAGCTTGGCCTGAAGATCGTTGAGCAGCTTAATGACCTGCTTTTGGACGGTAACGTCCAGAGCGGTCGTGGGCTCGTCGCAGATGACCAGCTTGGGGTCGCGGGTAAGGGCCATAGCGATCAGAACGCGCTGACGCTGTCCACCGGAAAGCTCGTGCGGATAGCTCTCGAGCGTGCGCTTGGGATCGAGGCCGACGAGCTCCAGGAGCTCCTCGGCGCTGCGGGTGCCGCCGCGCTTGGTGAGCTGCTTCATCTGGGCGGAGATGAGCATAGAGGGGTTGAGCGAGGACAGGGCGTCCTGATAGACCATGGCGATATCGGTACCGCGCAGGCCGAACCACTCCTTCTTGCTCATCTTGAGCAGGTCACGACCCTCCCAGAGGACCTCGCCGGAAAGATGCTCGTCCTCATCGGTCAGGCCCATGATGGCCAGCGTGGTGATGGACTTACCGCAGCCGGACTCGCCTACCAGGCCCATGGTCTGGCCGGGACGGACGTCAAAGTTGACATGGTCGACGACGTTGATATCACCGTGGTGCTCAAACTGGATGCAGAAATCGCGGACCGAAAGAATCGGCTCAACGGACTCATCGGGCACATGGCGGTCGTTACGCTTGAGCTCGACATCGCGCAGGGCGCCAAGACGGGCGGACAGGGACTGGGCCTGCTCCTTGTAGGCGCGAACGGGGTCGGAGACCAGCAGGTCGGCCTCGCGGCGCTTGGAGGAATCGGTCGGATCCAGAGCGGCGGAAGGAGCAGCGGCCATAGCGTCGGTAATGCCCTCGGAGAGGATGTTGAGCGCCAGGCAGGTGATCATGATGGCCAGACCCGGGAACAGCGCCTGCCACCAACGACCGGCGAGCACGCCACCGCGGGCGTCGGCGAGGATGTTGCCCCACGTAGCAGTGGGCTCCTGGATGCCAGCGCCGATAAAGGTCAGCGAAGCCTCGAAGATGATGGCGTCGGCGACCAGGGTGACGGTGAAGACCATGATCGGGGCAATGCAGTTACGAAGAACGTGCTTGATCAGAATCCACGGAGCCTTGGCGCCGGAGACGATGACCGCGCGGACATAGTCCTCACCGTACTCGGATACGATGTTGGCACGCACGATACGGGCGATCTGCGGGGTGTACATAAAGCCGATCGCAAAGATAATCGACGGCACGGAGTTGCCCAGGATGGAAACGAAGACGGCTGCGAGGGCGATACCCGGGACAGACATGATGATGTCCAGGATGCGCATAATCGTCTCGGAGACGGCCTTGCGCGAAACCGCAGCAAGAGCACCGACAACGGAGCCACAGACCAGAGCCATAGCGGTAGCACCAAAGCCGATGATCAGCGAGTAACGGCCACCGTAGAGCATACGCGAAAGGATGTCACGGCCCTTGTCGTCGGTTCCGAAGATAAACCCGTTGCCGGGAGCCTGGCGAGCCGTAAAGATCTCGACCGGGCTATAGGGGGCAAGCAGGGGGGCAAGAATCGCAGTCAGGGCGACCAGCACCAGCACGATGGCGGCAATCTTAGAAGACAGCGTCATCTTCTTCCAGCCACCGAGCTTGAGCCCCTTGGAGGCAGCCTTCTCGAGCTGCTCGGTTTGCTTCTCTCGAATCTTTACCATAATCTACACCGTCCTGATGCGCGGGTTGATGAGCAGGTAGAGCATGTCAACCACGATGTTGATGATGATGAAGGCAAGAGCAACGACGATGACGACGCCCTGAACCAGGTTCGCCTCGTTGCCCTGAACGCCCTGCAGGATCGCAGTACCCATGCCGGGGAGGTTGAAGATGACCTCGATGACGACGGCGCCGCCCATGAGATAGCCAATCTTAAGACCGAGGGTGGTGACCGGGGTGATCAGCGCGTTGCGGAGAACGTTGATGCCGACGACGACCTTCTCGGGAACGCCGGCGCCGCGAGCCATACGGACATAGTCCTTGTCGAGCTCCTCGACCATGGCGGTACGCACGATACGAGTCATCTGACCCGTCAGCGGAAATGCCAAGGCGATGGCGGGCATGATCATGCGTCCCAGATAGCCAGCCGGATTCGTGGTGAAGTGCGGCAGGGCACCCGATGCCGGGAGTACCTTAAGGTAGGAAGAGAACAGCAGGATCAACAGAACGGCAAGCCAGAACGACGGGGTTGCCAAGCCGGCGATGGAAAAGACGCGGATCACTTGGTCCGGCCATTTATCGCGATACAGTGCCGCGATGACGCCGAGCAAAAACGATACGACCGCACCGATGGCAAGACCGATGAAGGTCAGCTGCATCGTGACGGGTAGGGCCGTGGAGATGCGCTTGGCAACGGAGTTGCGAGCAGCACCATAGGTGCCCATGTCGCCATGGATCAAATTGCCCATATAGCGCACGTAGCGCACGGGCCAGGGGTCGTCCAGACCATACTTCTCATGGTACTCGGCAACCGCCTCGGGCGAGGCACCGTCACCCAACGCCGTGTAGGCGGGGTCGGTCTTGGAGAACGACATAAGGAAGAACACCAGGACGGTGACGCCCAATGCCATGATCGGCAGCGCCACGAGACGCCTTCCAATCAAACGTAGAAAGTTGTTCACGTTCTCTCCCCTTTCTTTTGTCGGTAGGACCAACTGGTATATGAGTACGGACACTCATTACAAGACCCGAGCGACATCGTTGCCGCCCGGGTCTTTGTTTCAACTATGAGGATACGGTCCCAACGGCCGACATCCTGCATATAGACTCAAGCGAGTCTTACGCCTTGACGGTCGCGACACCCTTAAAGGACATGCTCGTCGTGCCGATGCCCTTGAAGCCATCGAGGGCCTCGCCGTTGGGCGCAGTGGACGGATCGTTCCAGGAAGCGGAGACGGTCTTAACGTGGACAACGGGGTACAGAACGGCGTTGTCGGCGATGATGTCGAAGCACTCGTTCCACTTCTTCTGCTGCTCGTCGCCCTCGGCGGCAAGAGCCTCGTCCATAAGGCCGTGGAGCTTCTGCCACTCAGCGGACTCCTTCCACGGGCAACGGGTCTGCATCCAGACGTTGTCGCCGTACCACCAGTTGAGCAGCAGGTCGGGGTCTGCGCCGAAGCAGGAAGGATCGCCAGGGGCAAGGAGGATATCGTAGGCCTCGCCGCCGTCGATGGCAGCATAGGTGGCCGGCGAAGTATCGGTCTGGATGGTCACATCGAAGCCGAGAGCGTCGAGGTCGTTCTTGACCTGGGCAGCCATACCCTTGATCTGCTCGTTATCGGTGGTGCGCAGGGTAATGGCGCCCGGGGTGATACCGGACTCCTCGATAAGCTTCTTGGCCTTCTTGGCGTCGGTCTTGTACACCGTGGAGGCCTCATGATAGTTGGTGAAGCTCTTGGGCAGGTAGCAGCTGGCAGCGGTAGCAAGGCCGGCGAAGGTGTTGCTGATCATCTTCTCGGTGTCGAGCGCATACATGACAGCCTGACGGACCTTGACGTCGTTCCAAGGCTCCTTGGCGACGTTGAACATGATGAAGCGGGTGCCGAAGCCCTGGACGTTGTCAATCTTGCAGCCAGCGCCCTCGAGCTGGTCGACGGCGTCAGCGGTAACGAGCTCCATGACGAGCGTGGAGCCTTCCTGCTGAGCGGTGACGCGAGCGGTGGGGTCGGTCAGGATGCTGTACTGGATCTTCTTATCCTCGGCAGCATACTCACCGTTGTACTCGGGGTTGGGAACCAGGGTGATCTCGGTATCGGAGATAGAATCGTACATCCAGGGGCCGGAGCCGATCGGCTGCTTGGCGCGATCCTCCTCGCTCTGGGCGGCAGGAGTAACGCGAATAATGGCCAGACGATCCTTGAGCAGGGAGAAGTTGGGGACCTTGGTCTTGACCGTCACGGTGCTGGCATCCTTGGCCTCGATGGACTCGAAAGGCTGGAAGAACGGAGCGTAGGTGGCAGAAGCGGCGCAAGCGGTGTAGGAGGCGACGACGTCGTCAGCGGTAACCTCGGTGCCATCGGAGAATTTGGCGCCCTTGCGGATGGTGACCTCGAAGGTGGTGTCGTCCACGGACTTGGGATCATCGGTGGCGAGCTCGTTGAAAGTGCTGTAGTCGTGGTAATCGATGCCGTAGAGGCCCTCGACGACGTGCCAGTTAGCGCCCAGGCCCACGGCGGAGCCAGTGCTGGCGGGGTCGAAGCTGGACGGAGCGTAAGCGGAACCGGCAGTGATCACGCCGCCGCCACGGTTGGCGGAATCGGCGGGAGCGGAACCCTCGTCGCTAGAGCTGCCACCGCAGCCAGTGAGACCAAGGCCGGCGACAGCAGCGACGCTGCCGGTGAGGCCGAGGAACGAACGCCTGGACATACCCTTATTGATGATGGCCATGTCTTCTCCTATCAATAGAGAATCTTACCCGGGAGCACCTAAACTTGCCCCCGCGCAACTTGCGGACGATATATACCTTACCTACCGACAAACCCAACTGAGGTGCCGCGCTCGGCGACCGATACATACATACGCTTGAACGGTATTTACTACCGTTCACCGAATTCGTTGACAAACGATACAGCAGACAGTATGTATCGGCGAGGTGAGATATCAGTCTTCGTCAACCCGCAGGATAGCAGGGTTTTCGCTTGGGTTAGTCAAACGTTTTAGCGTTAATAAAACCCGAAACCAGCAGGCAATCATGGCGAAATAAATGGTTGAAAATCGCGCAATCATGTATATCAGTTGTTTATGCTCGTGTTTAGCTATCGGAATGGCCAGCCGCGGCCTCGGCGCGCTCGGCATTCCATGCAACGAGCGCCTCGTGGACCGCCTTGGCAACATCGGCAGGTATGCCGCGAACTTCCGCGATCTCTTGCTCACTCGCCGCGCGCAACCGCTTCATCGAGCCAAAATGGCGCATAATTGCACGTTTTCTAGTGGGTCCCACGCCTGGAACGTCATCGAGTACCGAAACCGTCATGGCTTTATCGCGCAATTCGCGATGGAACGTGATGGCAAAACGGTGCGATTCGTCGCGCACCTGCTTGATGAGATAGAGCGACGCAGACCCGGTCGGAAGTACGACAGGAGTCTCGTCCCAAGGCACGAAAACCTCCTCATCGGCCTTTGCCAAACCACAAACTGGTATATCGAGCCCAAGGGCCTCAAGTTGCTTAATTGCAGCCGTCAATTGCGGCTTGCCGCCGTCGACAACGAGCAAATCGGGGCGCGAGCCAAAACGTTCGTCGCCCATCCGCTCGGGAGCATAGCGACGCCCCAAAACCTCGGACATCGAAACGAAGTCGTTCGCCTCGTCCAATTCGGCCTGGATTTTAAAGCGGCGGTACTGGCTCTTGTCGGCGTGGCCGTTGGTAAACACCACCATCGAGGCGACCGTAAAGGTGCCATGAAGCGTAGAGATATCGAAGCACTCGATTCGCATTGGCGGCGCAGGTAGCGCCAAGGCGCTCTCAAGCTCCAGGAGCGCTCGATTGGTGCGATCGTCGGCGTATCCCGTGCGCATCATATAACGCATGAGGGCATGACGCGCATTTTTAGATGCCATATCGAGCAACCGGTGTTTTTCGCCGCGCTGAGGCCTATGGAGATGACAGGAACGCTCGCGCTTGTCCGAAAGCCACTCCCCTAGCGCCTCCGCATCCTCAAGCTCGACGGAAAGGTTCACCTCGGCTGGAATATCAGCCGTCTCGTCGTAATAGCGCTTGAGAAAGCCCGACTGAAGCTCCTCTTCATCGACATCCAGGCCCTTATCGAGAATGAACTCACAGGTTCGAACCGTTCGCCCCTCGCGCACAACAAACACGCAGGCGGCCGAAATGGTCTCTTCTCGATAGAAACCAATCACATCGAGATCGACACTCGACGGAAAAACGACCTGCTGTCGGTCGTCCAGGCCCCTAATAACTTCCAAGCGACGCTTGACGCGCGCCGCCCGCTCAAAATCGAGCGCTTCGGCGGCGTCCGTCATCTCGGATGTAAGCTCATCAACGACATCTTTACGATGGCCCGACAAAAATCGCTCGACGCGTTTAACGTTTTTAGCATAGTCGGCTGGAGAGATCGCACCGACGCATGCCCCCGGACCGCGGCCAACATGGAAGTCAAAGCAGGGACGCCCGTTTTGAGCGCAAATCATATTGACGATATCTTCTTCGCCCTTGTGGGACTCGACGATACGGCGGCATCGACGCCATTCCGCACAAGAAGCCGAGCAGATCGGGATTACCTTGCGCAGCGTATCAATGGTCTCGCGCGCCGCGCGGCTGTCGGTGTAGGGACCAAAATAACGCGTTCCCGACTTATGACGCTCACGAGTATATTTAATAGCTGGGAACAGATCGCTCTTGGTGATAGCGATAAAGGGATAGCTCTTATCGTCCTTAAGGTCGACATTAAAGTACGGATGGTATTGACCGATCAGGTTGCGCTCGAGCACCAGCGCCTCGTGCTCGTTCTCGACAACGATATAGTCAAAGCTCGCAACCAGCTGCATCATCAGTGGAATCTTTTGGCGCTCGTCCTGCAGCGTCACATATTGACGCATGCGCGAGCGCAGATTTTTAGCCTTGCCAACGTAAATGACATCGCCCTTGGCATCTTTCCAAAGGTAGCAGCCAGGCTGCATGGGCACACGCGAAACCTGTTCGGCAAGCGTTGGAATGTTGTCATGACCTGCCACGACTGCCTACCTGCGGCGAAGAAGCGCGGAGACCTCAGGCATCTTTAGAAGGACGGCAAGGCCAAAAGTCACGGCAAGTGAAACCATGCCCGCGATGCAAACATAGCCCAAGGTAATAAGAATCGATCCGCCAAGCGCTCCGACAAAACTCTCGAGCGCCCACAAAACGCCGGCACCCGCTGCGGCACCCAGGCCGCCGAGCAAAAGGCCATAGAAGCAGCCGTGCAGAATAGATTTAACCTGAAGACCCTGCAGACGACGACGCAGCCACCACAGCGAACAGCCGACCAGAATCACATAGTCGACAACATACGAAATCGCAATCGCAGGCATGCCATAGCCCAGCACCACACCAAACAGCAGAACCGAACCAGCCTGACCGATGGCAGAGTATAGGCAATAGCGGCTATAGGGCTTCATGTCGAGCAACGCCGAGAAGCTCTTCTGCATCAACACGACCACGCCGTAGAGCGGCAGGGAGAGCGCCAGATAAACCAGAAACTCGGACACAAGCGCCACACCCGACTCGTCGAACTTGCCGGCGCAATAAATCATGTTGAGCGGACGGGCAAACACAATGAGATATAGCGCGAAAGGAATCAGGAAGAAGAGCATCTGGGCCACGCCGCGCGAGATACCAACGCGCACGCTGTCATAATCCTTTTCCTGGGCATCGTGCGAAAGCTCGGTATAAAGCGCCGTCGAGAGCGAGGCGGCTATCAAGGCATAAGGCAGTGTGTACCAAAGGCGCGCATAGGCAATTACAGAAGGACCGGTCTCGGGCTGCACCACCAGCGCGGCTGCGTTGGTAATGGAAGTCGACACGAACATGCATACCGTAGCGAGCAACGTCGGGACGCCGAGCGCGAGCGTCTGTCGCAGTGCAGGATCCTTAAAGTCGATATGAATATGAGGCCGGACACCATGCTTACCGAGTGCGGGAATCTGGCACGCCATCTGGACAAAAACGCCAAGCGTCGTGCCGAGCGAAATCAAAACGACGCCCGCCTGCTCACCAAAGCAGGCAGATACGGGAGCGAAGCCCATAAAACTCGCAATGACAATCACATTGTTGAGTACCGGGGCGAACGTCGACCAAAAGTAGTCACGATGCGCGTTAAGAACGCCCGAGAACACCGAGCCCAAGCCGTAGAACAAAATCTGAATGGCAAAGAAACGGAACATGAATGCAGCGGTATCCATGCTTCCGCCATCGCCCGAAAGGAACGACTGCGTCCAGATAAAGCCCGGAGCAAACACGGTGCCCAACACCGAAATGCCGCCCAGCAGCAAAAGCAGGATGCCGAGCAGATTACCTACGTATTCGTTTGAGGCGTCGCGACCCTGCTCGCGACGCACGCCCATGTAAACCGGCAAAAAGGCGGTAACCAACATACCGCCCATCACGAGCTCATAGAGCATATTGGGCAGGTTGTTGGCGACCTGATAGGAAGACGAGAGCAGCGACATGCCGATGGCGGCAGCCATAGCCCAAGTACGGATAAACCCGGTGACGCGCGACACGATGGTCAGTGCAGTCATGAGGCCGGCAGAACGGCCAACCGTAGAGTAGTCCGACGAGCCCATATCATCTACGTCGTCCTGTGATTGGGGGCTGACTTCAGTGTGTTGTCGAGAATCAACCTCGATATCAGGGTCATCGATTATCGCGAAGGGGTCGTCGACCAAAACGGCATCATCGGCAGAAAAAGCTCCGTCAACAGGCGTGACATCGTTGTCAAACGAAGCGTCATCGTTAGCTACGGCATTATTACCAAACACCGTGTCAACTTCCCTGGCGGCAGCGGTTCGACCAGAAAACGACAATAGATCCCAATCATCGTCCTCAACAGCAACGCCCTCGACCGGATCGGTCGAGCCGAGCGGTGACCACTCGTCATCCAAAAGCAACCGCTCGCCATCACCGTCGGTTGCAGGCCTCGCGGGACGATCGGCTGGGACACCCTGCAGTGCGCCCTTTCCCTGAGCCGCCATCAAAAACACCGCCGTCTCATCGGGACGCGGCGCACGAGACGCCCCGGCGTCAGTCATCCGTCCGGCACGGGATTGAGCCGCGGCCAAAAACACCGCCGTCTCATCGGGGCGAGCCGAAGAGAGAATCGTACGGGGAGGCACCGTACCGGCACCGGCGGCACGCAAATACACAGCCGTCTCCCCTGGATCTGCAGCAACGGACCAAGCGTTTCGAATCTGGTCATCGACCGAAGAAGCCTCAGGTGCGGGCGTCTGAGAAGCCGAACCCTTTGCAAAGTGAGCTCCGCGCTTCGATTCTTCCTGCGGCATCGCTCAGTCCTCTCTCGTGATCGGGGCAACCGTCGCCCCGCAAAATGCAACTAAGTCGTCGGGGGCAAGCTCAAGTTGATAGCCACGCTTACCGCCTGAGATAAAAATGGTATCCCAAAGGACGCATGTCTCATCGATCAGCGTCCGAAAGCGTTTTTTCATGCCGACTGGACTGCAGCCGCCCCGGACATACCCCGTCGCGGCAAGCAAGTCCTTGACATGCATCATGGTCAGCGACTTTTCACCAGCGGCGCGCGCTGCGGCCTTTAGGTCAAGCTCGTCGGCAACGGGAATACAGCACACAACGTGTTCGTTGGACGGCGTCACGCAAACCAAGGTCTTAAACCCCTGGCCAGGCTCCTCGCCAAGTTGTTCCAAAATTGCAACGCCTAAACCCACCGACTCATCGCCATCGTCTTCATACGTATGGAGAATATAGGAGATGCCGGCGTTTTCCAGCTCGCGCATCGCATTGGTTTTCGGCGTCTTTGCAGCCTTTGCCATGGCATGTCCCTTCCCTCGCATTCGAACGTAACGCCTAAGTATATGTCCAATTTAGCCGCATACGTCATCTCGACACACAGAAGCGCCGCCGAATCGAAAGGAATCGGTGGCGCTTCTCGTACGACGGCGTCTCTTTACTGGGCGTCGAGTTGTGCCTGACGCTCGCGGTCGCGCTTGAGCAGCGGTGCCAAGAACTTGCCCGTGTAACTCTGCGAACATGCCGCGACCTGCTCCGGCGTACCCGAGACCACGACGGTTCCGCCGCCATTGCCGCCCTCGGGACCCATATCGATCAGGCGGTCGGCAACCTTGATGACATCAAGGTTGTGTTCAATCACCAGCACCGTGTTGCCCGCATCGACCAAGCGCTGCAGCACATCGAGCAGCTGGCGGACGTCCTCAAAATGAAGGCCGGTCGTCGGCTCGTCCAAAATATAGAACGTCTTGCCCGTCTGGCGTCGATGAAGCTCCTTGGCGAGTTTCACACGCTGCGCCTCGCCGCCCGAAAGCGTCGTGGCAGGCTGCCCCAAACTCACATAGCCCAAGCCAACGTCATACAAAGTCTGAAGCTTGCGCTTAATCTGCGGGATATTCCCAAAGAAGGCCAGCGCCTCGGTGACGCTCATGTCAAGCACGTCCGAGATGGTCTTGCCACGGTAGGTGACCTCGAGTGTCTCACGGTTGTAGCGTTTACCGCCGCAAACTTCGCAGGGAACGTAGATATCGGGAAGGAAGTGCATCTCGATCTTGATCTGTCCGTCGCCCTTGCACGCCTCACAGCGCCCGCCACTCACATTAAAGGAGAAACGACCCGGCGAGTAGCCGCGCGCCTTCGACTCCGGCGTACTCGCAAACAGCGCGCGAAGATCATCCCACAGGCCAATATAGGTAGCAGGGTTGGAACGCGGTGTGCGGCCAATCGGCGACTGGTCGATATCGATAACCTTATCGATACACTCGATGCCCTCGATTTTCTTATACAGACCCACAGGGCGCGTCGAACGGTGAATAGCATTCGTAAGGGCAGGCGCAATGGTGTCGGTAACCAGGGAGCTCTTGCCCGATCCCGACACGCCGGTAACAACCGTAAGCGTACCAAACTCGATCTTGGCAGTAACGTTTTTGAGGTTGTTAGCTCGAGCGCCCGTAATTTTAAGGCAGCCGCGACCGGGCTTGCGCCGTTCATCAGGCACCCGGATCATTCGTTTGCCGGTCAGATAAGCGCCCGTCATCGACTCAGGACACGCCATGATATCGGCAGGCGTTCCCGCCGCGACTACGTGTCCGCCGTTGACGCCGGCGCCGGGCCCCATGTCGATCACGTAGTCGGCGGCACGGATTGTGTCCTCGTCGTGTTCGACGACGATGACGGTATTGCCGATATCGCGCAGGCGCTCAAGGGTCTTGATCAGGCGCTCGTTATCGCGCTGATGAAGGCCGATCGATGGCTCGTCCAAAATGTATAGGACACCCATGAGGCCGGCGCCGATCTGCGTTGCCAGGCGAATACGCTGCGCCTCGCCACCAGAAAGCGTCGCCGAGGCACGATCGAGCGTCAGATAGTCGAGTCCAACATCGACCAGAAAACGCAAGCGCTCCAGGATTTCCTTGACGATGCGCCCGCCGATAAACTGTTGGCGCTCGGTGAGCTCCAGGCCCTCAAAAAACTCGAGCGACTCACGGCACGACAGGCAACAAACCTCGTAAATGGACTTGCCGCCCACGGTGACGGCGAGCATCTCAGGGCGCAAACGAGCGCCGTGGCAGCTCGAGCACGGTTCCTCGCGAATGTACTTCTCCAAGCGCGCCTTGGTGTTCTCGTTCGTCGTCTCGGTATAGCGTTCGTACAGGATGTTGCGAACGCCCGAAAACTTGGTATCCCACTGGCTACGACGTCCGTCGAGCTTTTGGTAGTCAACCGAGATCTTCGTATCGCCCAGGCCATCCAAGAATGCACGACGCACGCGAGGGGGCAAGTCCTCCCACGGCGTATCGGCGCTTACCTTAAAGTGTTTACAGACCGCAGCAAAAATCTGCGGGTAGTAGTTCGAATTGCCAAACAGGCTACCAAAGACTCCGTCGGCAATGGACTTCGAGGGGTCCTCGATCAGCGCCTCGGCATCAACAGTTTTCTTAAAGCCCAGGCCGTCGCACTCAGGACATGCGCCATAGGGAGCGTTAAACGAAAAATCACGCGGCTGAAGATCGTCAATGGAGTGTCCATGCTCCGGGCACGCCAAGGCCAACGAATACTCCAGCAGCTCGCCCTCGGTCCCCTCGGGAGCATCACGATCGGGCAGCATGTACACATTTACATTGCCGTGAGCCAGCGCGGTCGCCTGCTCAACAGACTCGGCGATACGGCCCAGAGAGTTCTCACGGATCACGATGCGATCGACCACGACCTCGATATCGTGCTTGAACTTCTTGTCCAGATCGATTGGATCGTCGAGCGAGCGCACTTCACCGTCAACACGCACGCGGCTAAAGCCCTCGGCGCGAAGGTCCTCAAACAGTTTGGTGTACTCGCCTTTTCGCCCGCGCACCACCGGTGCCAGCACAAACGCGCGGCGACCCTCCCCCGCCGCCAAGACCTTGTCGGCAACCTGGTCGGTCGTCTGGCGCTCAATGACGCGGCCGCATTCGGGACAGTGCGGGGTGCCCACACGGGCGAACAGCAGGCGCAGATAGTCATAAATCTCGGTTACGGTGCCAACCGTCGAGCGAGGGTTTTTAGACGTCGTCTTTTGGTCGATCGACACCGCCGGCGAAAGGCCGTCGATTGAATCCAAGTCGGGTTTGTCCATTTGGCCCAAGAACTGGCGCGCATAGCTCGAAAGGCTCTCGACGTATCGACGCTGGCCCTCGGCATAGATAGTGTCGAATGCCAGCGAGCTCTTGCCCGAGCCAGAAAGACCGGTAATGACCACGAGTTGGTCACGCGGAATGGAAACATCGATATCACGGAGGTTGTGCTCACGAGCGCCGCGAATAACGATAGAAGAATCAGACATGGAAGCTCCTTGCCTCCTATTGCATCGAATCATACTGCCGATGAGTTTAGCGCACTCGACGCGCACAGATGTTCGTAATACAAGATTCGCAGACCTTTAGCTTTGCGTATCGGGCGCTTTGTTTCTCGAAATGCCGTGGAAAGGTTACAGTAATCAAATACTGAACTTAATTTGCTGTAACAGAGGAACGTCCATGACCGAAGATATCCCCCTTGAAATCACTTCGAGCGACATGGCCAATCTGCCCATATTCATCGCCGTCCTTATCGTGGCCACCGTCGTCGTGCGCGTGTATTTTTCAATCAAACACAATGAAAAGCCGCCCATTGCCCGCGTCTTTTGGTGCGCGACGCTCCTCATCCCGCTCGGCATGGTAGCTGCATGGATTACGAATCAATTGCTCGTAAATGAGGACAGTTCCCTATGGGTCCTTTCTTATTCGGCGCTCGGTGCTGCCGCCGTCATACTTCTTGTCGAGCCCTTGGTTTCGGGACTTATCGACCAAACCGATCTTGCGACGGGAACGGTTGCCTGTATTTGCCGTGACATCCTTGTCATCGCCGCTGTTTCAGCGCTCTCGTTCGTTTCACTCGAAATTTCCTGCAACGAAACGTTCTATCGCATTCCCGCCAACTCATTCGGATTTTCCGTCGGGCTGCTCGCGACGGTTCTGCTCTCCCTTTATTTGCTGGGACAGCGTCATGGAGGCGTCATGGTCCTCGTGCCCGTCGTCTGTTGCATCCTTGGCATTGCCGAGCACTTCGTCATAACGTTTAAAGGCGAGGCCATCCTGCCAAGCGATATCTTGGCCCTTGGCACCGCAATGGAAGTGAGCGAGGGATACGAGTTTACCTTTACCGCCGGAATCGTAACCTCTCTAGCCCTGCTAGAGATTTCCCTGGGGCTTCTTTCGCTTATCCGACCGAGAAAGCTCCGTACGCCCACCCATGTCTTCCCCGCAATCGCCGCTAACCTCTGCGCTTTTCTGCTAGTGACCGTTGTGGGGCTCTCGGGCTTTTCCAGCATCGACTTGGAGCAGGCGCTGAATTTTGGATTTGACCGTTGGCAGCCCATCACCACGTATGCGTCTCAGGGTTTTATCACTTCGTTCACCGAAATGGTCAACGAGTTGCCCATTGAGAAGCCCGAAGACTATACGCCCGATGAGGCGCAGAGCATCGAGCAGGAGCTCGCCGCCACCTACGACAGCACGTATGGCTCGAGCGAGCAGCGCGCGGCGGCCGTTGCCCAGTTCAATGAAATCAAGCCGACGATTGTTGCCGTCATGAACGAGAGTTTTAGCGACCTTTCGTGCTTTGAGCAGCTCCAGGCGGCCGGGTACACCGGCCCCGCATTCTACAACTCGCTTCCCGACACACTTGTTCGCGGCACCATGCTCGCTTCGGTCGCCGGTGGCGGAACGGCGAACTCCGAATTCGAATTTTTGACCGGAGCGACAACGGCCTTTGTCGGATTAGGCAAAATCCCCTATCAGCTGTATCAGATGAATGGCGTCAACAGCCTGGCAAAGGACCTTAAAGAGCTTGGGTATACCGCTACCGCTATGCACCCGCAAAACCCCGTCAACTACCATCGAGATAAAATCTATCAGCAGCTGGGCTTTGGAGACTTTCTTTCAATCGGCGATTTCGAAGGTGCGCCCTGCTACCATGCCGGCGTATGCGACTACGCCACCTACGACAAGATACTCGACCTGCTTAGAACCGACGAAGCCCCGCAGTTCATCTTTGACGTCACGATGCAAAATCACGGCGGCTACGACTATGGCACCGTTCCCGCCGAGGAGCTGACAAACTATTGGGTCGAGGGAGCCAGCGAGGGCGCCAATAGCGCGCTCAACACCTATCTTACCTGCATCAACGCATCCGACCGGGACCTCGAGTACTTTATCAACGAGCTCCGCAATATCGGCAGACCGGTTGTTCTTGTCTTTTTTGGCGACCATCAGCCGAGCGCCGCAACGACTCTCAACGACGAGCTGTACCCTCAGGAAGATACGGCAAGCCACGCTTTCCGTATCTATCAGTCGACCTATTTCGTCTGGGCTAACTATGAAATCGCCGGCAATACCGAGCTCAACGTCTACGACACCGTCGGGGCAAACGAGATTGCAGCCATTACCCTTAATAAGATCGGCTTCCCGCTCACCGACTATCAAAAGGCTCTGCTTGCAACAAGGTCAGATGTGCCCACCATCAATGTCGCCGGCTATCTTGGTGCCGACGGGCTGCGCTACGACTTGGAATCTGAAGACAGCCCATACGCCTCGACGATCGACAAGCTGCAGCGCATCCAATACCTCGAGTTCGCCAGCAAAGTTCAGTAAACCCGCTCATTCGCTTGGGCCCATCGCATTGCAAGCACGCTCGGCCCAAATGCATCACAAATGACTCCCGCTCGCAAACGAGGGTACAATGACGCTCGTGTCACATCACGGGGCCCCGGCCCCAACATATACAAAGGAGTCATACATGGGTTGCGAGCACGCACAGGCCGCCGGCGGACAAACGTCGCCGTCGCAATTTGAGGAGAACACGCTGTCCGAGGTCAAACGCGTCATCGCCGTGCTTTCCGGCAAGGGCGGTGTCGGCAAGTCGTTTGTCACCGGTGCCATCGCCACCGAGCTTGCCCGTCACGGCCACAAGGTCGGCGTCCTCGATGCCGACATCACCGGTCCCTCTATCCCCAAGATGTTCGGTATGAGCGGACGCCACGTCCATGCCCTTGGCAACCTTATGCTGCCCGAAATCTCCGAGCACGGCGTCAAGGTCATGAGCTCCAACCTGCTGCTCCAAAACGAGACCGACCCCGTCCTTTGGCGCGGTCCGGTCATCGCAGGCGCCATTAGGCAGTTCTGGAGCGAGACCTCGTGGGGCCCCATCGACTACCTGCTGGTCGACATGCCTCCGGGAACAGGCGACGTCGCGCTCACCGTCTTCCAGTCACTGCCCGTCGACGGCATCGTCATCGTCACGAGCCCGCAGGATCTGGTCTCGATGATCGTCGCCAAGGCGGTTAACATGGCCGAGAAGATGAACGTCCCCATTCTGGGCATTGTCGAGAACATGAGCTATATTGAGTGCCCCGACTGCGGCAAGAAGATCGAGGTCTTTGGCAAGAGCAAGCTCCCCGAGGTCGCAGAGCGCTATAACCTCGACATCTTGGGCACGATTCCCATTAATCCGGCACTCGCCGAGGCCTGCGATAAGGGCGAGGTCGAGACCGCGCTGCCCGACGGCATGTTGCCCCAGGCCGTCTCTGCCGTCGAGGCCATTGCCCCGCACGAGACCGACGAGGCCTAAGTGAACACGAGCGCCTTCTATGACGTCCTGGTAATCGGCGGCGGGGCTTCAGGCCTCGCCGCCGCCATTACGGCCGCACGCGCTAGCAAAAGCGTCTGCATCGTTGAGCGCGATGTCGCCTGCGGCCTTAAGCTCCTTGCGACCGGCAACGGTCGCTGCAACCTCTCCAACGAATCGATTGATCCACAGCGGTATAACCACCCCGCATTCGTCGAATCCGTCATGGGCCCCCAGCCCGAACAAGAGCTTATGGGTTTCTTCTCCTCGCTGGGCATCATGACAACCTCCGAGGAAGGCCGGCTGTACCCGCGCTCCCTTCGCGCCGAATCGGTACGCGACGCGCTTCTCAACGTTTGCGACCGCCTAGGTATCACCTTAATCTGCGGGGCCAACGTTGCCTCGGCGCACAAAGCTTCCGAAGGCTGGGCACTCCAAATAAACCGTCCAGCGCGGGCGCTCAAGGCAAAAAAGCACGACGACCGAAAATCGGAGCTCCGCTCGCTTCGGAAGGCACTCGCCGATGTCCCTCGCAAGAACGAGGCCCTGGAGGCGCGCGCCGTAATTATCGCCACGGGTGGCAACCCCACCGGTATCGCCGATACGTTTAGCCTCCCCCTCACTTCGCTGCGCCCCATCCTCTGCCCCGTATCGGCAACGGTCGTCGGTGATCGGGCGGCACTCAAGACGTTGGATGGCCTGCGCGTCCGCGCCCGCTTGACGCTCACCCGAAACCATAGGGAGCTCTGGCACGAAGACGGTGAAGTACTGTTTCGAACCTTCGGTATCTCGGGCGTCGCTGTCTTCAACCTCTCCCGTCGTATCCAGCGCGGCGATACGATCCTGCTCGACGTTTTCCCCGACCTCTCTAAAGACGAGTTGCTCGATATGCTTAACCGGCGCATTGAGCTGCTCGGCGGCTTTTCGCCCCGCGATCCCCGTTGGCTCGACGGCATGCTCGCCCCGCAACTCTCCCGCGTCGTCTGCACAGCGTTCGAGCAGTGCCATCCAGGCTCCAACGATGTCGTCCACCTGGTCTCGATCCTCAAGCACTTTAAGTTGCTCGTCGAGGGAACAGCCGAGGAGCGCTCGGCGCAGGTCACGCGTGGTGGCGTATCTGTCGAGAGCATCTCAACACCCAGTCTACACGCGTGCAGCGTTGTCGACGCCCCGCTTTACGTCTGCGGCGAAGCGCTCGACATCGACGCCGATTGCGGAGGCTTTAACCTTGCGTGGGCCTGGATCTCGGGCATTCGCGCTGCAAGCAGCCTGTAGCCGCACAGTCTATAATCAAAAACGCATTCGGGCCGTCTGGGATACCGGACGGCCTCTTTCTTGCCCCTAAGGAGACCTCGATGATCGAAATCACCCAAGTCAACGCGTCACTCGATGAAGCCGGCGATGAAAATGCCTGCCTCATTGTTGGCAAGCGATTCGCCAAGCGCGTCCTGCGTTGCAAGGACTCCGAGATCAAGTCCATCGAGCTCCACCGCAAGTCAATCGACGCTCGCAAAAAACGAGACGTCCATTTTATCCTGAGCTTTCGTGTTGAGCTGACTAGTCCCCACCTCGAGCGAGAAGCGGTCGACAGCGTTGCCGAGCGTGACCGCTCGCGCGTACGCGCGATAGAAGACGATGAGCCTTCATTCCCCTCCCCCGTTTCCAGCGCACCCAAAGAGCGCCCCGTCGTCGTCGGTGCCGGATGCGCCGGCCTTTTCGCCGCACTCACCCTTGCCGAAGCGGGTCTGAAGCCCTTGCTCATCGAGCGCGGCGACCCGGCATTTCGCCGCTCGCATTCGATCGACCTCTTTCTAAAGGAGCGTATCCTCGACCCCGAGAGCAATATCCAGTTTGGTCTGGGCGGCGCGGGGACCTTCTCGGACGGCAAGCTCAATACGGGAACAAAAAATCCCGCCCATCGCCTCATCCTCGAAACCTTCGTCGAGGCGGGTGCGCCCCGCGATATTCTGTGGGATGCCAAGCCGCACATTGGCTCCGACATCCTTCCCACGGTTGTTACCGCTATATCCCAGCGCATCGAGCAACTCGGAGGTGTCGTCCGTTATCGAACAAAACTCGTCGACATTCGCATCGACGCGTCTGGCGCCATCACCGGTATTGATGTCCAATCATCCCAAGACGCCGCTTACGAGCCAATTGAGACAAAGCACCTCATCCTCGCCTGCGGGCATTCTGCTCGCGATATTTTTGAACTCCTTAAGGACCACGACGTGGCCCTCGCACAAAAGACCTTTGCCATGGGCGTTCGCATCGAGCATCCGCAGCGCGACATCGACCGAGCCCAATATGGAGCCTCGGCGGGACATCCTGCCCTCGGAGCAGCCCCCTACAAACTCGTCGCTCATCTTCCCAACGGCCGCAGCGTGTTCTCGTTTTGCATGTGCCCCGGCGGGCAGGTTGTCGCCGCCTCTTCCGAGCAGGGCCACCTGTGCGTCAACGGCGCCAGCCTCAATGCCCGCGACGGCCGTAACGCAAATGCCGCCCTGCTCGTTAACGTCACGCCTGAGGACCTTCCCGACGATGACCCGCTCGCCGGCATCGAGCTCCAGCGCGCCTGCGAGGCGGCCGCCTATCGCCTGGGCGGTTCCAACTGGAACGCACCGGCACAACTCGTCGGAGATTTCCTCGCAGGACGCGCCAGCAAGGCGCCCGGAAAGGTAAAGCCCACCTATCCGCTCGGTGTGACCTGGACGGCAATTGACGAAGCCCTGCCGCAGCATATCGTCGAGTCGCTCCGCCTGGGACTTCCCCTACTCGGAAAAAAGCTACGGGGCTACGACCGCCCCGATGCCGTTCTTACCGGCGTGGAGACTCGTTCGAGCTCACCGGTCACTGTCACCCGAGACCGAACGTGCCATGCCGTGTCGACCCCGGGCCTCTACCCTTGTGGTGAGGGAGCTGGATATGCCGGAGGCATCATGAGCGCGGCCACCGACGGTATCCGTTGTGCCGAAGCCCTGATCGCAGACCTCTAGCGAACGAATTCCAGCGCGCAAAAGACACAGGCCCCGAGCTCCACAGGGAACTCGGGGCCTGTTCGCTATTTCTTAAACCGTGCACCCTGGCGTTTTCTACCCGATGCGAACGTGGAACCCTTGCGGGCCTGCGAACGTAAGCGCTCGATCGTCTCGTCCTCAGACGCACCCTCGAGCATCGCCCGAATCTGAACGACAGCATCACGCAGGCGCGCCGCCTCCTCAAAGTCCATGGCGGCAGAAGCGTTACGCATATCCTCTTCCATGGTTTCGACGATCCGCACAAGCTCGTCATGCGGTAGTTCTTCCAGCTGCTCCGCAAGTGTCTGCTCGGTCGCCGCCGTTTCCGGCACACCGCCCTCGCCCGACTCATCGGGCGTATAGAATGCGCCATGGCCAAGAGAGTCGCCCTTCGAGCGTCCCTTGGAGCCCACAGTTTTTTCGGCCTCGGCAATAAAACTTGAGATGTCGTTGATGGCCTTGCGCACTGTCTTGGGCACAATGCCATGTTCTTCGTTATATGCCATCTGAATCTCGCGACGACGCTGCGTCTCCTCGATGGCCGCTTTCATCGAATCGGTCACAACATCTGCATACATGATGACTTCGCCATCGGCGTTACGGGCCGCACGGCCAATCGTCTGAATCAGCGAACGACGGTTGCGCAAGAAGCCTTCCTTATCGGCATCGAGAATTGCCACCAGTGAGACCTCGGGAAGATCCAAGCCCTCGCGAAGCAGGTTGATGCCAACGAGAACATCGATCTTGCCCTCGCGCAGCGTTCGCAGGATCTCGACACGGTCCATTGTCGCCGTATCAGAGTGCATGTAATTGACCTTAATGCCCGCATCAAGTAGATGGTCGGTCAGGTCCTCGGCCATGCGCTTGGTCAACGTGGTCACCAGCACGCGCTCCTTGCGGGCAACGCGCTCGCGAATCTCGTCCTCAAGATCGTCAATCTGACCGCGAACGGGACGCACGTCGATCTTGGGATCGAGCAGGCCGGTCGGACGAATAATCTGCTCCACGTCGTTTTGGCTCACCCGCAGCTCGTAGTCGCCCGGCGTTGCCGAAACATAGATGAACTGGGGGATTCTCGCCTCAAACTCATCGAAGCGAAGCGGACGATTGTCGAGCGCCGAGGGCAGGCGAAAACCATGTTCAACAAGCGTAACTTTGCGCGATCGGTCGCCTTCGTGCATGCCGCGAATCTGTGGCACCGTCACGTGGCTCTCGTCTATGATGCAGAGCATGTCCTTGGGGAAGTAGTCAATCAAGGTAAACGGCGGTTCGCCCGGCTTACGCCCGTCCAGATGACGCGAGTAGTTCTCGATGCCGTTGCAAAAGCCCATCGTCTCGAGCATCTCGAGGTCATAATCGGTCCGTTGCTGTAGACGTTGCGCCTCGAGCAACTTGTCGGTCGCCTTGAGCTCCGCGACGCGCTTCTCGCACTCTTCACTGATTGACTTCAAGGCCGCCTTGACCTTGGGCTTCTCGGTCACATAGTGCGATGCCGGCCACACGGGAATAGCCTCATACTCACGAAGCATCTCACCGGTAACCTCATCGATTTCGGCGATAAGCTCGACCTCATCGCCAAAGAACTCAAATCGCAACGGATGCTCGGCATAGGGCGGATACACATCGACAACATCACCGCGCACGCGGAAGGTGCCATGCGCCAAGTCATAGTCGTTCCGGTCGTACTGAATGTCGATGAGCGCATGGATAAAGTCATCGCGCTCGAGCGGTACTTTCTTGTCGACATTCGGCGCCAGCCCCGCATAGTCCTCAGGAGAGCCGATGCCATAGATGCAGGACACCGAAGCAACGACGATCACATCGCGTCGAGAAAGCAACGAGGCGGTCGCCTGATGTCGAAGCATCTCGACTTCTTCGTTAATCGAAGCATCCTTCTCGATATACGTATCGCTTTGCGGCACATATGCCTCGGGCTGATAGTAGTCGTAGTACGAGACGAAGTAGACCACGGCGTTGTTGGGAAAGAATTCTTTGAGCTCGCTCGCAAGCTGGGCGGCGAGGGTTTTGTTGGGGGCCATGACCAGCGTTGGCTTACCGAGAGCTTCGATGGTCTTGGCCATGGTAAAGGTCTTGCCCGAGCCGGTCACGCCAAGCAAAACCTGATAGCGGTCTCCGTCCCTCACACCCTGCACAAGCGACTCAATGGCCTTAGGCTGTGAACCTGCAGGCTCATAGGGAGACACGACCTCAAACGGTACCTCAGAGCCCTCAACGCCAAAACGTTTGAGCTCTCCGCCAACACGCTCAACTTCAAAATCCGCCATGGATACTCCTAACTCATACATCTGCAGTATACGCAGGCGGCAGGCATAGTCCTATACGAACCGGTCGGGATAGAGGGTCTTATAGCGAACCCAGGCATTATTGACACGAATCAAATAGGCTTGCGTCTCGGGAAAGGCAATCGCGTTATGGAGCGATGTGTTTTGCTGCGCCCACCCATCGACATTGCCCATTCCGGCATTGTAAGCAGCAATAGCGCTATCCGTCGAACCATTGAAATATGTCAACAGGTATGAGAGGTACGCGCACCCAAATTCGATATTCGAAGCGGGGTCATTCAGGTTATCGGCAGAATACTCATCCCCGTCGACAAGGCCCTTAGCGATCATATCCTGAGCGGTTTCGGGCATAAGTTGCATGAGACCTTGGGCGCCCTGATTTGATTCCGCCTCGGGATCCCAGTTTGATTCCGACTTGATGACGGCACACACCAGATACGGATCGAGATTATGCGAAATACTGGACTGCTTTACATACGCTTCATAGTCAATCGGATAGAACGGTTTAAAGAAAGCGGCGGGAGCACACGAGTAAACGAGCGAGATAAGGCCAAAGACGAAAACGACAACCAGCGGCACAAGGCGATACCACGTAAAGAAACGCGTCTTAGGCATCTGTCGTCTCCTTATCCATAGCATCCATAAGGCCATGGCGAGCAAGCCACGCGTCCAGTTGTTCAAAGAGCGAGCTGTCGCCCGCTGCGTTATCAATCACGGTCGTGGCGAGACTGCAAAGCGAAGACTCATCGGGTTGGCAAGCACAGCGAGCATCAAAATCGGATGGCTCCATACCACGGTGAATAGCGCGTTCGCGACGGACCGCTAAAGGAGCGCTAACAACCATAATTTCATCCGCAAGGCCAAAGGCGTCCTCAAAGCCAGTCGGAGCAGATACTTCGACCGCCGCAAAGGGATAGCGGGGGGACGAAACCGTACAGCAAGCAGGATCGAGAATCCTCAGCGAAAGCTGCTCAATGAGAGCGGGGTGAACAATACTATTGAGCCTTGCAACCGTATCGGGAGAAACAAAAGCTCGAGAAGCGAGAACGTTACGTCGAACACCGCCATCCTCGTCCAAAATATCCCAGCCAAACTCTTCAGCAAGAGCATTGACGATATCCGACCCCGGTACGTACAGCGATTTGGCAAGAACATCTAAATCGATAAGCAGGGCTCCGCGAGATTCCAGAAAGCGGCAGGCAGTCGATTTACCCGAAGCAATATTGCCCAAAACGAAAACGGTAAACATCAAGCTCTCCCTAACGTCAATGCGAGTAATTATCGCGCAAATACAAAGCGACGGTTCAAAAAACAGCCAAACAGTAAGAGAGTCAAAGGAAGAGTCCGTTCACAAGGCACAGCTTATATATAGCGCAAAAAAGGGGGAGGCCGCGAGGCCTCCCCCTTCTCGATTCTCGATGACGGCTCGGTGCCGTCCACCGGTCAGCGGCGCCCTGGCCTCCCACGGGCTGGCCCCGCAGTACTCTCGGCGCGATGGGGCTTAGCTTCCGGGTTCGGAACGGGACCGGGCGTGCCCCCCATGCTCTGGCCGCTGACCGGTGGGCGGCGCCCACCGTATCTTCGGTGTCCGGGTGTCTCATCCACGTGCCCTGGGGGCCGCATGGCGCATAGGGGAGGTGACTCGGGGGCATCCTCGTGCCCGGACCGCGCAAGCGCTGGGTCCCGCGGGCCGCGAGGTGCGGTTCCGGAAGA